>JAGVVY010000028.1 GCA_018304585.1 Candidatus Aenigmatarchaeota archaeon
TTAGCCTCGTTTTTATGCCTTCAATCTCTTCAATCAGGTCAAGTTGCTGTTTCATAGAAATAATTAGAACCGGTGACTTAAAAAGGTATGCACATAGCTACGCAGAAAGATAAACGGGTTTATAGTTAACACTGGGAGAACTATAATTTATGATAGAACTCAGTACCGTCTTCCGAAACTGCGTTTTCGCCCGCCGAATCCGCCGCCTCGTCTCGGGCCGCGGGTATCATGGGAGCGTATGTTGACTTTGATCTTCGGATAGTCGTGCTCTTCTGCCTTTTCTATGTCCTTGACCTGCCTCAAGATCCGCCTGAAAAGCTCGTGGTCCCTGACCGCAAGCAGCGTTATGGCCTTGCCCTCGGCCTCCATTCTTGCGGTTCTGCCTATCCTGTGCGTGTAGGAGTCAGGGTCATTGGGAACATCGAAGTTGAATATATGAGTCACGTCCTTGATGTCCAGCCCGCGGGACGCGACGTCGGTTGCTACAAGCACGTGCGGCCTGCCCTGATGGAAGCTTTCCATGACCTTCATTCTTCTTGCCTGCGGCATATCGCCGTGTATCGCCTCGGCATCCACGTCGTTCTCCTTGAGAACACCTGCAAGTATGTCAGCCATCCTCTTGGTGCCGGCGAATACTATCGCGCGGGAGGGCTTCTCCTTCTTGACAAGGTGCACCAGCAGGGACATCTTTTCCTCGTCCCTGACGTTGTAATAATACTGCTTCAGCTTGTGCTTCGGCACGAAAATCTGGGCCTTCAGTTTCACGGGCTCCTTCATGAAGTTCCTTATTATGAACATTATCTCGTCCGGTATCGTCGCTGAAAAAAGCATGGTCTGCCTCTGCTTTGGCAGGCCGGACATTATCCTCCTTATGTCATCTATGAAGCCCATGTCCAGCATCCTGTCAGCTTCATCAAGAACGAAGTACTTGACGCCGTGAAGGTCTATTGTTCTTCTTTCCATGTGGTCGAGTATCCTTCCCGGCGTGCCCACGACGACTTCTGCCCGGCGCAGATGGCTTATCTGCGGCTCTATAGATACGCCGCCGAATACGCGGCAAACCTTTATGCCGCCGAAAGAAACCGAATGCATGAAATCGGCGACTTGGTTGGCCAATTCTCTTGTCGGAACGAGAATAAGGGCCTGCACGCCGCCTTCGCGCTGCACGCCGTGAAGTATAGGAACGGAAAAAGCGAGAGTCTTGCCCGAGCCGGTCATGCTCTGGCCTATCACGTCCTTGCCCGCCATTCCCGGCGGTATGGACTTCTCCTGTATCTCGGTAGGCTCGGTTATGCCAAGCTTGTGTATAAGCTCCAGCATTCTTGTGTCTATGTTCATTTCTTCAAACTTCATATCAATCATAGGTTAGAACGGAACGGTTAAATACCTTTTACGGGGACGAAAGGCCGGAAAACCCGCTAGAAATCCCCTTCAAGAATGTATTCCCATTCGCGGAAGCCCATGTTCTTGTAGAATTCCATGCCTGCTTTGTTGGCCAATGAGGCGATAGTCCTAAAGCGCGATATGCCGCGTTTCCTGCACCACCCGGCAAACGCATTGAAAAGTGCCCTGCCTGCCCCAGACATACGGCATTGCTCACGGACGAATATGCTGACAAGCTCGCCGTATGCCGGAATGGTCTTGTATTCCTCTCTGGTAACGGCTCCGATTATATACCCGAAAATTTTACCCTGTGAAACCGCGACAAAAGTGCAAGCGTCGTCACTTTCTATTCTGTTACTCAAATACCGTCTGCCGGATTCCGAAAGCGGCCAGTCAGGGTTCACGGTAGGGTCGAAGCTTCCAGCCTCAAGGACGCACAAGTCCCTGCAAAGAAGTGCTATGTCCTCCAGATCCTTCACTGTCGCCGGGCGCACGCTGAATTTCATATCCAGAATATTTGCCGGGTTAACTATAAATCGTATGAGATGAAAAGTAATCCGGATGACGACGCACCAGGAAAAAGAGGAGAGGAGGCAAAGGCGGGAAGAAACCGCGGAGCAGGAGCGCAAAAAGCGCGATGCCAAGAAAAAAGTCAAGCAAATGATAGTCATTTCTACGGGACTTGCGGTCGTAGCCGTGGTTGCTTTCCTGCTTTCCAATGCATCGCCTGCCGTACCGGACAGGCCTATAATCGGCGATCACTGGCACGCGGATTATTCAATAGAGATATGCGGGGAAATGCAGCCCATCATTCCTGAATTCCCCGGTGGCATCCATACCCACGGCGACGGAAAGATGCACATACATCCGTACGTGGAAGAAGAAACCGGAAAGCAGGCGAACCTGGCATTATTTTTCAGCAACGCGGGCATGGAGATCAGCAACTCTTCCATACAGATGCCCGGCGGCGCGGAGATAACGCAATGCAACGGTGTTCCGGGCAAGACGTCCGTTACTTTGAACGGGAACACGCTTGCTGATTATCCGTCTTATGCGATGCAGGACGGAGACGTGATAGCTGTCAAGTTCTCATGACGCCCAAAAGATTGGGCATCGGCTGTTTTATATTTTGCCGGATATCTATGGAAATGAAGAGAATGCTCCTTGCAGAGGAAACGCTGTTCAGGGATGAAGAAAGTTTTTCCTTTGACCACGTGCCGGACGTATTCTCCTTCCGCGACAACCAGCTCAATGCCATGGCAGCCGCGCTGAAGCCTGCAAAGCGCAACAGGAAAGCCGCGAATCTGCTGCTGATAGGGGGGCCTGCAACGGGAAAGACTACTGCGGTTAAGATAATATTCGAGCAGCTGTCAGGGCCGGTTTGCGTCCGGATAAACAGCGAAATAGCGGCTTCGCCTTACAGGGTTTTCTCGGAGATTCATCGGAAGATATTGGGGTTCCTGCCTCCGGACACCGGTATATCGCTTCCTGCGATATACGACAAGATATTCGGGCGGCTTCTGCGGGAAAAAAAGTATCTGGTGGTGGCATTGGACGACGTACAATATCTCCTTTCAGACATGAACAAGGTGCTTTACGATCTCCTGAGGGCGGGCGAAAGCTATCCGGGCGCAGGCGTGTCGGTCATAGCGGTTACGGACAAGAACATAATGCAAAAGCTTGACGACAAGGTCCGCTCGGTCTTCCAGCCGCAGGAGATAAGGTTCCCGGAATATACCGCAGAGGAGACGTTCCAGATACTGAAGCAGCGCCGCGATGCGGGTCTTTATCCCGGAGTCCTTGAGGATTCGCTGCTCAGGGAGATAGCGGCCGCGGCCTATGCGAAGCATGACATTCGTTTGGGCATAGAAGCCGTCCGGAAAGCTGCCGTAAACGCAGAGGCAGAGGCTTCCCCGTCAATAGAACGAAAGCACATAGTTCTGGAAGAAGCTTCCCTGCCCAAGGAGGAATCGGAATTGCTCGCGTTCATTCCTGCGGAAGGCATAAAGTCCGGCGACCTATATGCACACGTTGAAGAAAAAATGGGCTATACCAAATTTTACCGCGTTCTCCAGCGGCTTGAGGCGGCCGGTGCAATAGAAGCGGAAGCTATAAGAGGCGCCGGCAACAGTAGATTAATAAAAAAGAGGTGAATGCATGATAGGAAAACTTCTCGGCAAGAAGAAAGTTCCTTTCGGCGGCTATTCCATAAGCTTCGCCGGCAGGACAGAAACCGTTGAGGAAATCTTCGGAAACAAGCCCATAACCCCAAGCGAAATGACCAAGAAGATCTGGGAATTTGTCAAGAAGAAGAAGCTCTCGAACAGGTAAAGCGCGTTGTTATTTTTTCGGCTGATTTGCAGGATTTTTTATCCTTATTGCAACTGCGGCGGCCGCTATCAAAAGAGTGGTTGCCAACGGCAATATGCCGGAATCCATGCCGTTGTCCGGCGTTTCCGGGCTCTGCTCAACAGGTATGCCTACGTTCATGCCGCCTGAAACTTCTTCCTGAATCAGCAAGACGAGAAGCAGCATGGCCGCAATAAGCTTCATTTCTTTTCCCTCGACCGCATGAAGCCGATTGCCGTTGCAGACAGCAGGAACGCCGCTGTAAGCGCGGCCGCGAGCCTGAGTTCAAAAAACGAATAGGCGGATCCCATGGCAAATGCGAATAATGCGCCTCTCTTGACGCTGGAAAAGTACGCCTTCAGGCCCCGCACAAGCCATAATAGCGGAGGGAAGTGCTTGTACTCGTCCCTTATGTATATGGCATCGTCCTCCTCTTCGGGAATTTTATTGCGCTCCTGTTTAGGAGTTTCTTCCACCTGATCGTCTTCCTTCTTATTCTCTTCTTTTTTTTGGGCTTCTTTCTGTACTGTTTCGTGCGGTTTTTCGATTTTTCTTTCTTTCTTCACGGTTTTCATGCCCTTTCTTTTCCAGAGCGGCGTTATCTTCACCTTTTCGTTGCCGCTTTTGGACGAAAGATTGACGAAACCGGTCCCGACTTCGGTCAGGTTCTTGATTTCCTCGAAATTTATGCCCATCTGCCTTCCGACGAAGATCGCGTCCTTCTCCAGCCGGCATTGGAACGCTATTATGCCCCCGACGTTTGCAAGGACCGTGTCCGAGAAGTCGGAAGGCCTTTGCGAAGAGAGAATTACGCCGGTGCCGTACTTTCTTGACTCCCTGAGAAGGTCGTTGAGCGGCGACTTGTCGTCTATGAGCCTGTGAGCCTCGTCCACGATGCAGTAAAGCACCATCTTGTCCGTTTTTCCGCGCGCATAGAGCTCGTACTTCAATTTATTGATGAAGAACTCGGCAATCGCGTATTTCACCTCCTCGGTCGGCATGTTCTTGAGCTTGAGGACCGTAGTCTCGGCAAATATGTTCTTGAACGGTATCGTGCTCTTCTTTGACGTGAAAAAACCTGTGTTGAAGAGCGGCCGCAGCCTTACGAGCAGCGTTTCTACCGTCTGCGAAGACCTTTTTTCCTCCTTCAGGTACTCGGCCTTGTTTTCAAGTATATTCTTCACGTCCTCGAACGTCGGCGCGTCCTTGCGTTCCATGCTCCTGATGTCTATTCCCTTGTCGCGATACGCCGAGAGTATTGCGTCCTGCAACGCGCCTTCCTGCTGCACGCCGAGCGCGAAGATCTTTTTCAGTATGTTTGAGACCTTGTACATCGCGGCTTCCGGGGTTTCAGGCGCGTATTCGAGCGGGTTTATCGTCATGTTGGTGAAATCGAGCACATTGTCGGCGACGTCGTCAAAGTCCTGGTGGAAATCCACGATGAAAGAAGGTACGCCGGCCGCCGAAAGCTCATGGACGACCGCTTTCAGCGTCTCGGTTTTTCCGGAGCCCGAAGTTCCGACGACCATGAAGTGCGGATTTTTTTCGTTCTTCGGCATCCACTTTATCTCGTTTCCGCTTTCGCCTTTGCCGAGGATGATCTCAAGAGCCATCATAATCATTGTATACTAAAGGACATAAATACCGGGATTATTTTTTCTGCAAAAGTCAATTTCATCCGGCATAACGGAAATTTATATTGTAAAAAATCGGAATACTTAAATATAGCTCGCGGAAATATAGTTAAAGGTGAATACAAATGGCAGCCAAGAAAAAGAAGAAAAAGTAAGTAACTAAAATTATATAATTTTTCTTTTCTTTTTTATTTCATTCTCATTTCAGCGCATAATAAATTCTCCTGTTGTTCTTCCCCTTGTTCTCGATCTTCAGAAGCTCGATTATACCCACTTCCTTCGTGTTGGCGACGTGCGTTCCGCCGTCGGCCTGCCTGTCTATGCCGGCTATTTCCATGATATGAAGCTCGTTCACAGACGGCGGAAGCGCCTTAGCGAGCTTTACAACACCCTCTATTTTCATGGCTTCTTCCGTTGCCATGTAATAGTGCTTCACGTCAATGGCAGCGGCAACCGCGTCGTTCGCCTTGCGCACATACCCGGCTATCTTCTTGCGGTCCAGCGTTTCCAGTGAAAAATCTATGCGGCTCTCCCGTTCTCCCAGTTGGTTGCCGGTTATGAGCGCCCCTGTTTCCCTGTTCATTATCGCGCTAAGGATGTGCGCTGCAGTGTGCATCCGCATCAGCGCGTAGCGCCTTGGCCAGTCGATGACGCAGTGAACCCTGTCACCCTCCCCGAGGCCTTCGCTGTCGACCTCATGCGACACGTTTCCGTCTTTTTTTATTGCAAAAACGACCCTGAACTCCGCTCCGTCGCCGCGTTTTATGACGCCCGTGTCATTGGGCTGTCCGCCGCCGTTCGGGTAGAAGGCGGTGTTGTCAAGGATTATGAATTTCCCGTCTGCCTTGGCAACGGTCGCGTCAAACTCCTTCAGGTACGAGTCTTCCAGATAAAGGGGGCGCATTTCCTATCCTTGGAGGGAATGTTTTTATTTGTTTGAATCTTACTCCGGCTTCAGCTAAAATCTTGGAGAA
Source organism: Candidatus Aenigmatarchaeota archaeon (assembly GCA_018304585.1). GTDB lineage: Archaea > Aenigmatarchaeota > Aenigmatarchaeia > GW2011-AR5 > GW2011-AR5 > JACQID01. Next base: position 6,341 of record JAGVVY010000028.1, read on the forward strand.
AGAGTGGATCTTAAGCTACTTCTTGAGCTCGTTATTAGGATTTCTGACATGCTTTGGAGGATTCGACACCGCATGTGACCAAGGTCGCGCAAACTCCCGCTTAAGCATGTCCAGTTCCTCTGATAACCCTGCGAATCTTGCTCGGAGAGCAGAACCTTCCATGGCTGCTACGTATCTATGATAATCCCTCGCGCCTTCTTCAAGCGTGCCGTCGCGCTTCACATTCGAGTCAAGCCAAGAGTAGAAATATGAATATTTATCGAAAGTCCGTTTCATATATCTCATTAATAGAGAGGCTTGTGGATAATCGAAGGGGCTCGTAATTAAGCATTGCCTGTACCACTCGTCGAGGAGAGATTTGCCTCTAGAAAAATCGGGATTACAAGGGACACCATGCCGGTGTCCTACGTATTGCGCTAAAGCAAGAATTTTTTCAGGCGGGAGCTCTGATGCTTTTGGATATAATTCTATTATCCTGCTTACGGCTTCGTTTACAGGGTAGACTTCATGTACTCGTTGAGTATTGTTATACATATCATCTTCACTTCTTCTCGGTTTTTATCTCCTTGGAAGAGCAGGACGGGCACTTCAGGGTGTTGTAGAACCATACGTAGCTGCAGGAATGGCATTTCCACTTGTCAACGAACTTCTTCTTGTGCTTCAGCACGCGGGTCGATGCCTTTTCCAGCATTTCCACGTCTTCTCTCGTCAGAAAGCCGACTATCTTCCGCTTCAATTCACTCATAAGTAGTATATTACAGCAGAAACCTTCTTAAGGCTTTGCATTTGTTCTGACTCGGTAGTGACTAATCTATAAGTGGGATGCCTGATTTTTATCCTTTTGCGCCATTAAAAACGGACATGAAAGTCGTGCTCGGCAAGCCGGCAGCCATAAGCATAATTCTATCAGCCGTGGAAGTATATAAAAAGGAAACCTACGGCATACTTCTTGGGGAGCGCAGCGGCCAGACGATACGGGTAAATCAGGCGTTGAGCTTCCAGTCCGCCAACCGCGACTACGGGTATGTTTCCATGGACGCGGCAAGGGAAAACAGGATAAATTACATACTCCGCTACCTTTCCGGCTTCAAGGTGGTGGGGGATTTCCATTCGCATCCCGACGAGCCGGAGAAGCTGAGCAAGCATGATACCGAGGAACTGAGGAAATCCGGGGAAGGGACGGTTTCCGTCCTCGTATTGGTGAAAAAGGCATCCGCCGGCAAGAAATGGAGGTATGATGCTGCAGGCAGGAGGATTGCCGGCGTGCTCGCGGGCAGGTATTTCATAGGCATCACGGCGTGCATCTATAATTACAAGAAGAAGAGGGCCGAGCGGATACCCATAGTCTGCAGGCACCTCAAGGAAATGAACCAGAGGATAAATCTGTATTCGAGCCTGGAAAAGAAGCTCGAGCGGCTTGAGCGCGAGGAAATGCGGGCAAAGCGCATGAAGAAGATGCTTGTCGCAAAGAAGATGCGGATATAAGGCTTCGCTAATTATTACAAATTGCCGTTTGGCAGGCCTTCCGATATCTAAATCGGCACCATCTTCTTTTTATTCTCCCGCGGCAATTAGGAAAAGCAAATACAGGAGGCGATTGAATGTCTTATAGCGTGGCATCCAAGGTAAAGGAATTGATAAAAGCAAGAGAAATGAACTGCGCAGGCGACTTCTGCGACGCCCTTGACAAGCACATCGAGCAAAAGATTGACAGGGCGGTGGAAAGGGCCAAGGCCAACGACAGGAAGACGGTCCGCGCAGCCGACCTGTGATTTTCCGGCGGTTATTTTTTGGGCTTTTGCGTGTTTTAAGCTTTCCATTATTTCGGCTTTGTTTAAATGAACAGGTAAAAACGATTATTTAAATAAAGCCCATTATTTCTGTGATGGCGTTAACCTGTGCCCGTAGACCCCAAAGTTTACGGTATTATTTCTCCTCTTCCGGATTCTCCTCGTCCTCTTCCTCAAGCTCCGCCTCTTCTGCGGACTCGGCATCAGTTTCGCTTGCGGTCCTCATCATTATTTCAAGGCCCGGACCGGATTTCCTTTTCAGAACCTCGTATTCAGTGCCGCACTTCTCGCATGACACGGGCCTTGGGTCGCTTATGCTTGCTTTGGCCACGGAAATCTTCTTTTCGCATTCGCGGCACTCAAAGCTGTCCGAGTCGGACTTGAACTGTATGTTTTCCATGGCTTAGATCTTTCTTCGGGTCTATAAATATATAGTGGATGACATGGCTTTGTTTAAATAATCCCTTATGGCCACAACAGGTTGTGCCATAGGTTTATCAAAACGCAACATCTTGTGTGAGAAAACCATTTATTAAACAAAGCTGGATGACATTAGTTTTCAGGCATTCTGATGCCATCCGCATACAGCAAAGGCAGTTGTCCATATACTTCTGTCATTCGCTATAGATAACTGCTTATAATTATATATCATTTAACTTTCGCAATTATCTGTATATTGCTGCCGGCGTTCCATATTAAAGGCTTCGCAGGGAATGTTTTTCGGATAGCAATGTTCTTGCAAGACGGCCTTATGGGCCATATTACATCGCTCGCCAAAGCCATGCCGGACGCTCCGGCCCTGCTTTCGTGTGACGACGGGGGCAAAATACTGGATACTGTCAGTTATTCGGCTCTTCGCCAGAGGCTTGAAAGGATAGGCTACTGGCTGCAGTCCATGAAACTCTCCGGAGGGGACGTGATAGCGCTTGGAATGCATAACAGGGCGGAATTGCTGCTTGTGAGCTGGGCTGCGTGGTCTCTTGGCATAATAACCGCTCCGCTTGACGTAAGAAGGGATGCCGAAGAGCAGCATCTTTACAAGATAGGCCTTACCAGGCCGAAGCTGCTGATAGGGGATGGAAAATTCGCCAATCTGCTGGAGAATTTTGAAGACGTTGGAGCCGTTTCAGCGCTTTCCGATGCCAAGCCGGTTGCATGGAAGAAAGGCATTGAACATCCTGCCCTCATACTTTTCACGTCCGGCACGACTTCTCACCCGAAAGGCGCAAAACTCAGCCTGAAAAACCTGGTCACCAATGCCGACGGCATCAGGGGCTGGTTCAAAATCACGGAAAAAGACAGGTTCCTGGTCTTGCTGCCGCTGCATCACATCAATTCTACAAGCTTTACGCTTGCAACAGTCTTAGGCGGGGCGAGCATAGCGATACCACCCGCTTATTCAAGCTCAAAGTTCTGGCCGCAGTTGGCGAACAGCCAAAGCACGTTTACGTCAATTGTGCCAACGATATGCTTTGATCAGTTGTCGCAGGAAGCCGCCTTTAAAGCGGAAAACAACCTGCAAGTCACAAGGATACAGATAGGCTCCGCGCCGGTCATTGCGGGCGATGCGAAGAAGTTCATTGAGATGTACAAAATACCGCTTTATCAGGGCTACGGCCAGACCGAAACCGCATTGCGCGTTACGGGGATGCCGCTCGAGCTTGACGAGAAAACTTACAGCAGCCTTGTCGCCGAAAACAGCATAGGCAAGCCGATGAAATGGGCCGACGTCATAATAATGGGGAAGGACGGCAAAGCCCTGGCCGAAGGCGAGGAAGGCGAACTTGCAGTCAGGGGCGACGCAGTCATGGAGGGCTATCTGGGCGACGGGAATAACAGGGGCGCCTTCAGAAACGGCTACTTCCTCACCGGCGACATAGGGTTTTGCAGGAAAATAAACGGCGAGCCGTTCTTCTTCCTCAAGGGCCGGTCAAAGGAGATAATAATCAAGGGAGGGGTCAATATTTCCCCGGCTTCAGTGGAAGACCGCCTGAAGCAATGTGATTCTGCCATAGATCAGGCTTACGTGGTGGGCGTGCCTGACAGGCGATACGGCGAAGAAGTCGCCGCTGTTGTCTGCTGGAAGAAAGGCGAAGACGCAATAAAAGCCGAAGCCAAGCTAAGGTACAGGCTAATGAACCCGCTTCCAAACATAAGGTCTTTTGAAGTGCCGCAGTATATAACCACCCTAAACGCTTCGGAATTGCCGATGACGTCAACGGGCAAGGTCCAGCGTTCCGTTCTCAGGAAAACGATCGCGCCGGAGAAGTTCAGGCACGTCAATTCCATAGTTTCCAGCGAAAAATATGAATTTATCCGGCTCGCGGCATACGAGAAGCCGCGCATGAAGGAGGCGCTTGAGCTTTTCAACCGCTGCTGGCAGCCTCTTGTCATAGACGCCGAGAAACTTCAGGCGCACGTGAGCAACGGCTTCATAATCATCTGCATCCCGAAAGGCGGCGGACCCATACAGAGCATGATAAGCCTGCTTCGTACGGACATGGGCGAAAAAGAACTTTCCAAATCAACATACGACGAACTCACAGGAAACCTGTCAATGGCAACGAGCAAGCTCTACGGCAGGAACATAGTGTGCGTTTCCATATGCAGCGCGTCTTACGTGCCTCAGACTCCCGGCAACGCCAAAGCCCCGCCCGCTTCGGAAATGGAAAAATATCTTGCGTCGGGCGGAGATCCCGTTTATGCCTTCCACGTCAAGAAGAAAGGTGATATAGAAGGCGCCAAGCTGCTGTCGTTGCTGCCCGATGCCAGGCCGGATGACAAGCTGTCCCTCGGCTATTGCATGCTGCTTGAATACCCGTCAATACCGGCGGTGCCTTGCATTCCCAAGAGTGGTTCGGCGGCTTCGCAGCTTATAGAAGCCGTCATGGAATTTGCAAGGCAGCAGGACGTGAAGCGCGTATTTGCCTTCTCAAGGCCCGCAGGCTCGTCGGAATATTTTGGGGCGAAGAAGAATTGAATTGATCAGGCGAAGCCCGATAAGCCTGATATTTTCTCATTTCTTTTTGATGTTGTTTGCACTCGATAGTTTCTTTTTCCGGATTCTTCAGAGTTTCTAAAAGTTCTTCGTAATCCATCTAATGTCCCTATTATTCTGAGAGTATGACATTTATAAAAGCACCGTCTTCAACGGCTTTGTTTAAATAATCCCTTACCGCCACAACAGGCTGTGCCATAGGTTTATCAAAACGCAACATCTTGTGTGAGAAAACCATTTATTAAACAAAGCTGTCTTCAACCCAGATCCGTATCTATGTCGTCCAGGGTGTTCTGAAGGCCTTCGACGTCTGTGGCTATGTCGTCCACCGCTTCGGATGCCTGCTCCTGGGTTTTCACCGGGCTATCGTTGCCCACGCAGCCACTCATGAAAACGAGCGAACTGAGCGCAACAAGCAGCATGAAAGCGGATTTCACGTTCATCATATGTCACCTTGTTCTTCTATAACCGGCTCTGAAACTGCAGGTTGTGAAGGCTCGCCTACTATAGGCGGCTGCGGTTGGCCAAAGTTTCCGCCTTCAAATCCCTGACCCGGCGCCGGATTATTTATGGGCCTGAAATTATCTCCCTGCACCGGGTATTGCATTCCCGGACCTCGACTATCTACCGGCCTGAAAGGCTCCCTGTAATTGCCGCCGAATTCATCGTTGAATCCGGGTTGCCTAAAGTTTTCAGGCGGAGGCCTGCCGAATTGCTGATCCTGCAAATCGCTTCTGAATTCATCGTCTCTTGCGGTGCCCTGGTCGCTTCTGTAATCCTGCGGAATCGGCTGGTATTGATCATATTGATTGTTATATTGGAATTGGCTTCTGCCTTCTGCCAAAGCGGTCAGCCCCTGCCTCGCTTCAGGCGGAAGCCGGTCGCCGAAAGTATCAAGGCACTTCTTTGCGTTCTCGGCATTTTCAAAGCAGGCCTGCTTGCAATCCTCGCCCTGACATACGCCTTCAACTGCGCCGCCTGCCTGAACGCCTTCCTGCTTCATCATCTCGTAAAGCGGCCCTTCGCAGTAAGGCAAAACGTCAGTTTCAGGATCTCTTATGCCCAGGCTGTATTTCTCTATCCTGCACGTCATTGAGAGGCTTTCGCTTCCTTGTGCCATGGTTGCCTGAAGTATGCACTTGTTGTCTTCAAGCCCTGTAATCTCAACCGCAGGGCCGCTCCTTCCTTCGGGCAGGAATTTCACAGGGCTGCATATCCTGATTGCCTTGTCAAAGCATCTTTCGTCGGTGCCGCAGTCGCTGCCGGTTCCCGAAACTATGTTGTCCACTTCATCGCTGGAGCTGAGCATCACGTAAACTATGTCTTTTATGGCGACATCCTTGAGATACTTTATGTCGTGCTTTATTTCCGTCATGTCTTCAATGGTGAGGTCGTCGAGCCTTTCCTTCATCTTGTCCTTTATGTCCTGCACGCTGCCCTTGGCGGATTCAAACATGTCGGCAACCCTTCTGAACCTGTTCTCGTCCTTCGAGCCCGTTGATTTATAATAATCAGCGACATCATCAGCCTGCTTCGAGAGCTTGTCAAGCTCGACCACAAGCTTTTCCAATTTGAATGCTATTGAAAGAACTTCCGTGGAATCCGGCACTCCGGAAGGCCTTTCCACATAAACGTCGTTCGCATCCCCTGCGCGGACGCATTCGGCGAACCTGACGCATCCGTTGTTGTCCCTCTTGACTATCATTTCACCGCCATCCTGGTGGCATTTGCCGTAAGCGGCGTCTTCAACGTTCTGCCTGCAGTAATTCTGCTGCGTGCATCTGTAGAATATGCACCCGTTCTGGTCAAAGTCTTTCATTATATTCAATCCGCCGGAGCTGCACTCGTTTTCAGCCCTCGCGCGGGATTCCTGCGTGCCCGGGCAGGTATTTTGCTGCTGCTGTATGCATGATGCGACGCCGCAGCCGTTTTCCTGCCTTACAACGCCCTTGAGGCCCGAAGATTCGCAGCTTTTAAGGGTAGTGTCTATCTGTTCGCGGGAAGGGCACTGGTCGTATTTCTTGAACAGCTGCCCCTGAAGCTGCCCCCCTTGTTCAAACTGGCAATAGAACGTTTCGCACCCGTTCGGCGACTTGGAAAATTGCGGCACTCCCCCGCCGTTCCTGCAAGCATCTATGCCGTCCTTTGGCAACGGCGGGCAGGAAACCACCCCCTCGCATACTACGCGGACAAAGCCCGTTTCGTCGCGCTCTTCCCTGCATCCGGGCGGCGGACCCCTGTGCTCGGGCTGACCCTGAGGCGGCTGGCCGTCAGGAGGAAAGTTTCCCTCCGGCGGGCGGTTTTGGTTTTCTTCCGGCAAAGGCGCGTTTTCATCGTGCCCGCCCGTTTCTGCATCAGAAGAATCCGGCGTGCCTTCGCTGCCGTCAATCGTGCCGGTTTCGTCGTGCTGCTCCTCGCCAGAGGCGTCCTGCCCTTCATCGCTGTCAATCGTTTCCTGCGGCGGGGGTTCGGAATTCTCCGGAGCCGGGTCATTGGACGGCTCCGAAGGCGGAGGCGCCTGTTCAATGCTGCCTTCTTTCAGTTCTCCTTCGTCGCTTTGGGCGAACGAAACGGAAAGAATTAATACGGCGGCAGCAAATAATATGAATATGTTTTTCGCTGCCTTGTTAAGCATAGTGAATTTTGGATTCGGGCCATATATAAAGTTAACGTGATTCCATGAAAATCGGGCTGGTTGCATTGTCGGGGGTCGCCTTGTTTTTACTCGTTGTTATATCCAGGCCGACGGACCTTGGCGTTCCCCCCGAAATATCGTCGCAAGGTTTCGTGCCGGTAAGCATTGAAATGAACGGGAGCGACATGGTGCTGACCGGCGGATGCAGGAGCATTTCAATGACGATAAGCGAGCATCAGGCGATCTCCATCGCAAGCGGGCTGAACAAAGAATTTTATATCAGGCCGCTCACGCACGATCTCATGAGGGATGTATTCGAGAATTACGGCATAGAACTGGCTGCGGCAAGGATAGATTCTTTCACGGACGGCGTGTATACGGCCAAGATATACGTCAGGAAGGATTCCAAGATTCTTGAGATGGACGCAAGGCCTACGGATGCGGTGGGTCTTGCCCTGAGGATGGATGTTCCCGTATACTTCAACGAGGAGCTATTGGGAATCAACGGTGAAAAGACATGCTGAATCGCCGCCGCGGCATAAACAGTAATTTGGCCGCAGCAGGATTCGTAGCCATATTTATTCTGGGGCTGCTCGGCGGCTATTATTACTTCGGTTTGCAGAATCAGGAGGCGCCAATCGCGGCTTCCGGGGAGGAAAGCCGGACGGTAGAGATGATCATAGCCGCGGTTGATTCCGAAGGAAACGGGGTCACAGGCAAGCTCTTCACAACGGTGCGCCCGGCCGCTTCTCCGGGTTCCGGCCAGGTTCTTGTGAGCGTGAACAACGTGCTGTCGCAGCTCGATACTCAGGCTTCTGCCAGGACAGCGGTCCATGCCGCAGGCAGATATGCCGATAAGGATATCGGCGATTACGACGTCATCTATGTCATGGAGGTCAATGCGCAGTCGATAGAAGGCCCTTCCGCGGGCGCGGCAATGGCCGTGTCTGCGCTGGCCGCCCTCAACGGCAATTCGATGGATCCGCGCGTTTCAATAACGGGGGCCATAAGAGAAGACGGCACGATAGCGCCCGTGGGCGGCATTGAAGAAAAGCTCGCAGCGGCAAAGAAAGCCGGCGTAACTACGTTCCTTGTGCCGGGCGGCCAGTCGTCGCAGAGCACTGCAGAGCGCTCAAAAGCCTGCACAACCAGGGGCGGCTACGAATACTGCAGGATAGTATATGCGGTAAAAAAAACCAGTATAAGCGATGAAGTAAAGGAAGTCTCGGATATCGGCGAGGCTTTGGCGTATTTTGTCAAGAACTGATTCCATTTCTGTTTATCGCTGCCTGGGCGGCCGCCAGCCTTGCAACTGGTATCCTGTAAGCTGAGCAGGAGACGTAGTCAAGCCCGATAGAATCGAAGAACTTTATCGATTCCGGGTCGCCTCCGTGCTCCCCGCATACGCTCATCCTGATGTTCTTTCTCTTGCCGGCAACGGTTGCAATTCTTATCAGGGCGCCAACGCCGTTCTTGTCTATTGCAAGGAAAGGATTTTCTTCAAGTATGCCGGCTTCCAGGTATTTATTGAGGAATTTCTTTTCAGCATCATCGCGGGAAAACCCGTATGTCGCCTGGGTAAGGTCATTAGTTCCGAAAGAAAAGAACGCAGCGTGGTCGGCTATCCGGTCCGCCGTGATGCAGGCTCTCGGCAGTTCAATCATCGCGCCCACGGAATAATTGACCCATTTTCTGTGCCTTGCCATGAAATCCCGCGCGGTTCTGTCAACAATGGCTCTTGCTTCCTTCATCTCCTCCCATGAGCTCACAAGCGGAATCATTATTTCCGGAGCGGCACCCGTTTCCATGGCGGCTGCAATTATGGCCTTCGTCTGCATTGCGTATATTTCCGGAAACACTATGCCGAGCCTGCAGCCTCTGAGGCCCATCATCGGGTTCTTTTCTTTCAAAGACAATGCCTTCTCAAGCATCCTTTCTTTTTCCGCCGCATCCTGGCGCTCTTGTTTGAGCGATGCGATCTCTTCCTTCAGTTTATCGGAATCCGGCAGGAATTCGTGGAGCGGCGGGTCAAGCAATCTTATCGTGACGGGAAGGCTTCCCATGACGGCGAATATGCCTATGAAATCCCGCTTCTGGAATTCCATCATTTTTTCCAGGGCTTCGGTTTTGTTTTCATCAAGTATCATCTTCTGCATCTCTGCAAGGCGCTGTCCGAAAAACATGTGCTCTGTCCGGCAGAGGCCGATTCCGCGTGCCCCGGCTTTCAATGCTTTTTCCGCATCCCCGGGCGTATCGGCATTGGCAAAAACCTTCATGCTTGCAAACGAATCGCACCATGATAGTAACGTGTGAAAATACCCGGACTGCGCAGGCTGTGTCATGGGCAGTTCGCCGGCCATGATCTCTCCGGTATATCCGTCTACCGTTATTACGCTTCCTTCGGCAAGCGAAATTCCGCGTGTGGAAACCGTGCGTGCTTCGCGATCCACTTGAATATCAGCGCCGGTTATGCAGGGTATGCCCATGCCCCTTGCTATCACTATGGCATGCGAAGTCGCCCCGCCTGCAGCTGCTACCACGGCCTGGCACGAAGGCATGGCAGGCATGTCTTCGGGCGACGTGTCCCTGCATACGAGCACGACTTTCCTGCCCTTTGCCGTGAGTTCGGCGGCCTTTTGCGGATCAAGGATTATTTCTCCCGACGCCGCGCCCGGGGAGGCGCCCGTGCCCCTGGCTATCACGCGTTTCTGCGCCGCCGGATCTATTCGTTTTTGCAGAAGGCTTCCGGCTTCGTAAGGATCCGCCCTCATTATGGCCTCCTGCCGCGTTATGAGCCCTTCCTCTGCCATTTCCACGGCCGCGCGCACCGCCGCTTCCGGCGTCCTCTTCGCCGCGGCAACTTCCAGAACATAAAGCCTGCCTTTCTCAACCGTGAACTCCATGTATTGCAAGTCCCTGTAGTGCGATTCAAGAAGCGACGCTATCGTTGCCATCTCGGCATACGCTGACGGAAAGCTTTCTTTCATGCGTTCTATAGGCGCGGGCGTCACAAGCCCCGATACCAGATCCTCGCCTTGCCTGCCGGAAATAAATTCGCCGTATATTTTCTTCTTGCCCGTTGACGGGTCTCTGGAGAAGCATACGCCCGTGCCTGAGCCGGGCAGATTCCCGTAAACCATGCTTTGCACAATGCAGGCGGTGCCTGCGGAATCGCCAATGCCGCTCTTCCTCCTGTAATCCGCGGCTTTCTGGGAATTCCATGAGCGGAATATGCCGCGTATGCATTCGAGTATCTGCTCTTCCGGGTCCTGCGGGAATACGCGTTTCTCCGCTTCTATTGTCTTCCTGAAAGATTCGCAGTCGTTTTTTTTGCTGCCGGAAGCCCTGAACTTTTCAGGCGGCATGCCCAGTGTCACGATGCCGAACGTTTTTATGAAGCGGGCATAAGAGTCGTACGCGAAATCTTCCCCGTTTTGCCGCGCGAAAATCCTGACGTTCTGGTCATTCAATCCTGCATTAAGGACGCTCTCCATTATGCCCGGCATCGAAATTTCGGAGCCGTGCCGCACTGAAACCGTGATGCCCTCCCCGAATTTTTTGTCCGTGCCGTCCTCAAGGCACGGAAGCCGTGCCCTTATTTGCTCTTCGCATTCTTCGGGCAGCCTGCCTGAGCGCAGGAAGTAGGCGCAGGCATCCGTCGTCACAACGAATCCGGGCGGCACCGGCAAGCCCATGCCGGTCATTTCCGCAAGATTCGCGCCCTTTTCTCCAAGAAGTCCGGATGCATTAGCCGTACCCTCGCGCAGAGTGTAGACATATCTCATGGATTAATAATGGCTTTCGTATTTAATAAATGAGGAAAATATTCATTTAGGTTATAAAAATCGCAGGTTTCTTTTGAGCTAAATTATTATTTCCTCTTGCCAAACTTTCTTTCACTCTCGATCCAACCTTATTTGGCGTTTTCAGCGAACCTCATGGATCTTTTTTTCCTGTTGTAGCTGACAGCAAACCTATGCGCCTCGTCTCTTATTGATCTTACGAGAAGCATCATCGAAGAGTTCTTGGGAAAGCGCATGGGCATCCCGCTCTCCGGCATGAAGATCTCCTCATCTTTTTTGGCAAGTGATATTATCGGTATTTTAAGACCGAGATCTTTCAATGCGCCAAGCGCGGAATTCAGCTGCCCCGGCCCGCCGTCTATGATTATAAGATCCGGCATAGAGTCATTCTGGTCGCGGAGTCTGCGGTATCTCCTGTGCACCACTTCTTTCATGGCTGCAAAATCGTCACTTTTTCCGCTAAAGGTCTTTATTTTAAACTTCCTGTATCCCTGCTTATCCTTTGCGTCTTCTGTGAATCTCACCATTGAAGCGACAATGTAGTCATATCCAAGATTAGAGATATCAAAGCATTCAATGATTCTTGGTAGTGAAGGCAAATTCATCTTTTCTTGCAGTTCATTCAAAGCCTTATTGCCTATTTTCAGCGCGGCATTCTTTTCTGCAATGGCTACAAGTGCCATGTTTTCTTTTGTTTCCGGCGGAAGAAGTCTTATGCTTCTTCCTGACAATTTTTCAAAATATGATTGAAGCGTCTCATCGTCCCAGAATTTCCTGTTGACTATTATCTCATCGGGGATTTCATTACTAAAATAGTAGGTTTTTATGAAATTCTCAAAGACCTCATTTTCAGATTCTTCAAAATGAGGCGTTATCATGTACTCATTTTTTCCCGAAATAACGCCGCGCTTTATATAAAATACCTCGAAGATGAAGCGTTCCCCGTCTTGAATACCGGCAATGACGTCCTGATCGACCTTTTTGGCGATATTTATTTTCCGTTTTCCTGATACCCTGTCTATTATCTCTATCTGGCGTCTTTTTTCCAGGGCAAGCTCATACTTCATGGATTGGGAAGATGCTTTAAGTTCTTCATTGAGCTTGTTTCTCAAAGGCGCTGTATCCCCGGAAAGAAATTCTATGGCATGACGAACCTGGTCTAGATATTGTTCATGGCTTACCAGCTTGATGCATGGAGCTGTGCAGATTCCGATATAATAGTTAAGGCATGCTTTTTTTGGCAGTTTTTTGCAGGTGCGAAGCCGTAATGACTTGACCAGAAGCTCTATTGTATCATCTCTTAGCCTTGAATCAATATACGGGCCGAAATAAGTTCCGTCTCCCTTGGCGTTCCTTGATATCATAACGCGCGGAAATTTTTCGTTGGTTATCTTGATATAAGCGTAGGTCTTTGAATCCTTGAGGGATATGTTATATTTCGGCCAGTGCTTTTTTATAAGCTGGTTCTCAAGAAGCAGAGCTTCAGTCTCGTTATTGACGACTATGAATTCTATGTCGTTTATTTTATGCACAAGTGCCTGAGTTTTTGCATTTTTCTTCCCTGAAAAATAAGATAAGACCCGCTTTTTAAGTATCTTGGCTTTGCCTATGTAGATTATTTTCCCAGACGAGTCCTTGAACAGGTAAACTCCGGGGTCATCCGGAACGTTCGGTATCATAATCATGATTTAGAGCATTCGCTTTAAAAATTGGCCAGTATAAGACGCAGGTTCCATGGCAACTTCTTCCGGCGTTCCCATGGCTATTATTCTTCCTCCACCTCTTCCGCCTTCCGGGCCCATGTCTATCAGGTAATCGCAGGATTTTACGATATCAAGATTATGCTCGATGACAAGCACGCTGCTTCCTTTTTCAACCAGCCTATTGAGTACCATTATGAGCTTTCTTACATCCTCAAAATGCAATCCGGTGGTGGGTTCATCAAGCATATAGATCGTATCCCCTGTTTTTTGCTTTGATAGTTCTCTCGTCAGTTTTATTCTCTGCGCTTCGCCTCCTGAAAGCGTATTGGAGCTTTGCCCTAGCTTGATGTATCCCAGACCAACGTCGTATAATGTCTTTATTTTTCTTGATATGCCCGTGTGATTTTCAAAGAATTTCGTGGCGTCTTCAACGCTCATGTCAAGAACATCAGCTATGTTTTTTTCTTTGTATGTGATTGCAAGAGTCTCCTTGTTGTACCGTTTGCCTTTGCAGTCTTCGCATTGCACATAAACATCGGGCAAAAAGTTCATTTCTATTTTTATTACGCCGTCCCCTTTGCAGCTCTCGCAGCGCCCGCCTTTGACATTGAAGGAGAATCTCCCTTCTTTGTAGCCTCTGGCGCGGGCTTCTTTCGTGAAAGAAAAAATCTTTCGGATTTCATCGAATATTTTGGTGTAAGTAGCTGGATTGGATCTTGGCGTTTTCCCTATAGGATCCTGGTCTATGACTATCACGTTTTTGACGGATTTTGGGATTTCTATGCCGTTGTTTTTGCCTATTTTCTCGGCGATCATGCCTGAATGCTTCTTCAGCAAGGGAACAAGCGTCTGGTTTATCAGGGTCGATTTTCCGGATCCTGATACGCCCGTTATTCCGCAGAGCACGCCTGTCGGCAACGAAATGGATATGTTTTTCAGATTATTCTCCGAAGCGCCTTTTACAACTATGAAGCCTTTTGGTTCTCTTCTGTGCTCTGGTATATCTATTTTTGCATGCCCTGAAAGGTAGCGGCCGGTTATGCTGTTCTTGTCTTTGGCTATATCATCAGGCGTTCCCTGCGAGGCAACATGGCCTCCATGCACGCCTGCGCCGGGCCCCATGTCAATTATATAATCCGCTGCCTTTATCGTGTCGTAATCGTGTTCGACAACTATGAGCGTATTTCCTATGTCCCTGAGCCTCTGAAGGGTTGCAATAAGCTTGTTATTGTCCCTTTGATGCAGCCCTATGGAGGGTTCATCAAGAATATAAAGAACGCCCATGAGGTTCGATCCTATCTGCGTTGCAAGGCGTATTCGCTGCGCTTCGCCGCCCGATAGGGTCTTTGAGCTTCTCGAAAGCGACAGGTAGCCAAGGCCCACGTTTGTAAGGAAGCTGATCCTGTCATCGATTTCCTTGAGTATCTGCTTTGATATTATCTTGTCTTTTTCCGAAAGGCTCTCTGCAAGATGCATGAAAAATTTGGCGCAAGCATCCAGGTCCATCTCCGTAATGTCAATTATGGATTTTCCTGCTATGCTGACCGAAAGCACGGTTTCCTTGAGTCTCTTTCCTTCGCATACGCGGCATAGCTTCCCTATCATGAATCTTTCAAGGTCTTCCTTTCTTTCGTCGGATTCTGTCTGTTTGTACAGTCTTAGCGTTTGGGGTATTATTCCTTCCCAGCCGTTTTCCATGTTCATTGAAGCGCCGTTGCTCCATCTGCCGTCTATTCTTTCAGTCGTTCCATTAAGAAGTACATCGAGTTGTTTTTTTGAAAATGCCGATAGGGGGGTGAAAATGTCGAATCCGAATTTTTTCCCGACAACGGCAATCTGCTGGCATCTCCACTGCAAATCCATTCTCCCATAGACCGCAATGGCGCCGTCAATCATAGATTTGCTTTTATCCGGAATCAAGAGATCCTGCGATATTTCCAGCGTTTCTCCGAGGCCCAAGCACCCCGTGCACGCGCCGAAAGGCGAGTTAAACGAGAACATTCTTGGTTCTAGCTGCTGGAACAAAACTTCAGGATGCCTGGGGCACGCGCCGAACGTTGAATAGATTGTCTCGCCTGCGCCTCGTTGTATCTCTTTTGTTTTCTTTTGCATTTTAGCCGGGTCAAGAATTATTACGGTTCCCTTGCCGGCATGCACCGCCTGCTCAACGTCTTCCGATATCCTGGAGCGGTTATCGTCGCTGGCATCCAGCCTGTCCACAACCGCTTCTATCCAGTGCTTTTCATAGCGAGCTAATTTCATACTATCTTTTATCTCATCAAGCCTGCATATTTCCCCGTCAATGCGCACGCGGCTGAATCCGTCTGATAACATTCCTTCGAAAATTTTCTCATGGGTTCCTTTAACTCCGCTTATCAGAGGGGCAAGAATTATAATCTCCTTTTTTTCAGACATGACCAGGTTTACTATGTTTTCCACTGACTGCGGCCTGATTTGCGATTTGCACTTAGGGCAGTGTATTGTCCCTATGCGTGCAAACAGAAGCCTGAGATAATCATATATCTCAGTTACCGTCCCTACCGTTGATCTTGGGTTTTTTGAGGTCGTTTTTTGCTCTATGGATATTGCAGGCGAAAGCCCGTCTATCAAATCTATATCCGGTTTATTCATCAATCCCAAGAACTGGCGGGCATATGCAGAAAGTGATTCGACATACCTGCGCTGGCCTTCGGCATATATCGTGTCAAACGCCAAAGTCGACTTCCCTGAGCCTGACATGCCCGTTATTACGACAAGCTTGTTCCTTGGTATTTCCACGTTTATGTTCTTCAGGTTGTGTTCCCTTGCTCCTCTCACTACTATTTTATCCAGCATAATATCAATTCTTTATCGAACTCTCGAGCTCCTGCATTGCATCGCGCAGTTCTATGGCCCGCTCAAAATTAAGATTTTCCGCTGCAGTCCTCATCTCGGCTTCCAGCTCGATGATTTTTCTTTCAATATCAATTCTTGCCATGTGCTTGAATCCTTTTATTTTGCCGGGCTTGACTATGTTTTTGATGATCGTTTCAGGGGTTATGCCATGTTTTTTGTTATATGCCTGCTGCATGCGCCTTCGTTCATCTGTTATCTTTACCGCCCGCCTTATCGAATCAGTCATCTGGTCGGCAAAAAGTATTACACGGCCGTTTATGTTTCTTGCGGCCCTTCCTATGGTTTGTATCAGGCTCCTTTCGTTTCTCAAAAACCCTTCTTTGTCGGCATCCAGTATGCATACGAGCGAGACTTCTGGTATATCCAGTCCTTCTCGCAAAAGATTTATTCCGACAAGAATGTCAAACTCGCCCGACCTAAGCTGCCGTATTATCTCTATCCTATCAAGGCTTTCGATATCCGAGTGCATGTACCGAACCTTCAGCCCTTCTTTTGCAAGATAATCTGTCAGATCCTCAGCCATCCTTTTTGTCAGTGTCGTGATAAGAATCCTTTCACCTTTTCCAATGGCTTTTCGCATTTCATTCACCATATAAGGTATATGGCCTTTTATCGGCCTCACGGATACCTCCGGATCAATCAAGCCTGTCGGACGTATTATCAGGTTCACAACTTGCCCTGACATCTGCAGTTCATATTCGGCGGGAGTTGCTGAAACAAAGATTGTATGGCGGAAGTACTGCTCAAACTCCGGGAATTTAAGCGGGCGGTTGTCAAATGCGCATGGCAGTCTGAATCCAAAATCGACAAGATTCTTTTTGCGCGAATAATCCCCTTTATACATGGCTCTAGACTGGGGTAGTGTCTGATGGCTTTCATCTATTATCAGAAGAAAATCCTTCGGGAAATAATCAAGGAGAACAAATGGCGGTTGGCCCTTTTTGCGATTATCGAAATGCCTCGAATAATTTTCTATTCCGCTGCAATAACCGACTTCTTTTATCATTTCTATGTCGTATTTGACGCGTTTTTCAAGCCGTTGTGCTTCAATGCCCGACAATTCCGGCAGTCTTTCTGCAAGCTCTTTTTTAATCTCTCCTATGGCGGCTTCATGTTTTTGTTCCGGCGTTGCAAAATGTTTTGCAGGAAAAATTGTTGCACTTTCGAGGACATTGATCACGCTTCCCGTTATGCCGTCCATCTCGGACATCTTATCAATAGCGTTTCCGAACAGCTCTATTCGTGCTATGTTATTCCCGTACGCCGGGATGATGTCTATTACGTCGCCCCTTGCGCGGAATTTTCCCGGCTCAAGGTATTGATCGCTTCTTTCATACTGCATCTCTATCAATTTTCTTATCAGGTCATTTCTCGTAATCTTGTCGTTCTTTATCAGCGTAAGCGAGAGGCTCTTGAAGTCATCAGGATTGCCAAGTCCGTATATGCAGGATATTGAGGCGACAATTATAGTATCCGGCCTTGATATGAGGGAGGTCACGGCCTTCAGCCTCATTTTTTCTATCTGTTCGTTGATTGTCGCATCTTTCTCTATATACAAGTCGGTTGTGGGCACATAACTCTCCGGCTGATAATAATCATAATATGAAATGAAATACTCCACGCAGTTTTTGGGAAACATTTCCTTAAGCTCTACATATAGCTGAGCTGCGAGTGTTTTGTTGTGTGCAAGTACAAGGGTAGGCTTTTGTATCCTGCCTATTAAATTAGCCATGACAAATGTCTTCCCGCTTCCCGTTATGCCGAGCAATGTCTGCATGGGGTATTTTCCGTAGCCTTCGTGAAGCTTTTCTATGGCCTCTGGCTGCCCTCCTGCCGGCTTGAACGGCGAGTGCAGTTCGAATTTCATGCGATCGCAATAATATAAAATATAATTAAGCTTAAACGTCGATTCGGGACAATAATGCAAGGAACTTACAGCCTGCCCATCTCGCGCAATATCTCCTCGTCCAGCGCGGCGCTTCTCTTTTTCGTGAGCGTAGCGGCCATAGCATCGAGTTCCTTCTCGTCTGTCTGCTTCCTCGGGTAGCTTATCACGACCGTGTCGCCCTGCTTTCTCGGTATCACGTGGAAATGAACGTGGCTCACTATCTGGCCCGCGGCCTTGCCGTTGTTCTGCAGCACGTTCACCCCTTCGCACCCCGTTCTTTCCTTGACCAGCGTCGCAACCTTCTTGGCGACGATGACGGCCGCCTTCAGGCTCTCGTCGTCCGCGTCGAAAAGATTCTCCGCGTGCTTCTTTGGCACGACCAACGCGTGCCCGGGGTTTGCCGGGTTTATGTCAAGAAACGCCACCGTAGCGGCGTCCTCGTAAATCTTTTTTGAGGGTATTTTCCCCGCGATTATCCCGCAGAACAGGCAGTCCATGCATAGCATTGCAGAGAAAATGATTTATAGTTCTCCAAGGAAACAAGCAATGTACTTGGAGAACTATATGTTAACCCGGTAAATCATATTCGGAATCTTTACCGGGTTAACTATAAAATCTTCAAATGAGCGCCGGCAGCGTGAAAAAGATCGTCGCGAACAGCGATATTATCGTCATGGCCGCGAATATCAGCTTGAATGCCGTTTCATGGTGCCTGGCCATCCCGGTGCCTGCAAGAAGCATGGCTAAAGGCGCCATCGGCGCAAATACGAGGAGCAGGTAAACGTAAAATTCGGCGTAAGGCGTAAGCACGCTCAGTGCCGGCAGGATGAAATAGAAGACGTTGACGATCAGGACCATGAAATAAACCGTGCTGATAGCCAAAAATTTAGGCGAAAGCCCTTCAGGAATGTTCATTTCAGGTCACCGATGAACCTTTCAAAATTGCTCCAGCGCGTCTTCTGGGACGCGTAATAAATCACGTCCTGTATCAGTTTCATTGAGGTCTTCGGGTACATTTCATTAAGAAACGCGGACGTTTCAAACATTATCGCGCTTCCCCCGGTCTTCTCCAGCAGCTTCTTCACGTTCCCGTCCCCCCTCTTGCCGGTAAATGATTTCTGGTAGGTTATCCGGAATTCCGTGGCTTCAATACTCTCTTCCAGCATCTTTTCATATCTGGCCCAGTCCAGCCCTTTTTCCATTTCCTCGGCATTCCTGCCAAGTATCCTTGCGGCGTTGCTTATGTCTTTTTTCACGTCGTTCCTGTAGCTACCCTGCATGGCCTTCAGGCTGAATTTCCTGAACCTATAGCCTATGCTTCTTCTGAGCCAGTTGCCGGCCCAGGACACGGCATAGGCCTTCATGTGATTTTTTATCCGGGCGAGCCTCTCTGCGTTCTTCTTGTTGGCTTTCTCGACCGCCTCCTTCACCACGTTCTCGTTGAACCATTTTCCGTTGTTGGTGCAGACATCCAGTATTGACGGAAAATTCTTGAGGCGCATTGCCTGGGCATGGATTATCGCGTACAGCGGCGTCTTGGGAGCGAGGGTTTCGGCCGCCATCCAGAAATGGTTGTGCACGTTGACCTTTTCCAGGTATTCCTCCTGATCCTGAGAATAGAAGGCGTATTTTTTCTCAAAAAGCATCCGCTTCTTGTAATTATCCGCGGCCTTGAACATCTCGAGCGCCTCGTCCATACTGGCCGGTTTCCTGAAAAAATCAACGCCATATCGGCCTGCGCGAGGGACGGTGCAGACTATGCCGAGGCTTCCCATGCGTTTTGTGAGCATCGACGTGATGAATTCGCACCCCGCGTCCCCCCGCATGACCGGCGAGAGCGTGGTAGTGGCATGCGGGGCTATGAACACGGGGCCGGAATTGTTGTTCTTGAGAAGCATGAAACCCTCTTTGTAATACGCGCGCATTGGAATCAAGTTATTTATGGCGGTCCGAGGATAAAAATGCTTATGCTCTCGTTCCGCTACATGCCCGGTTTTAACGTCATAGAAAGCGGAAAGCCCGGGCCTATATTCGTTGCCCCCCATTCTACGCTTACCTACTGCTCTGCCGAGCGCGAAGATGTGGGCGCCGAGAACACGGCCGTTGCAGGCGTCAGCGCCATGGGCGGATCGGCAATAATCTCAACAATACCGCGCCACGGCGTTCTGGGTATAGACTATAACCGCCGCGTTCCAAAGAAGGCCGAACTCGCAAAGGATCTCGGCGACATAAAGGGCAACGACAAACTGACTTCATATTACAGGAATTGTGCATGGATAGCCGAGAACCCGTTGCAGGATTCTTACAAGAAAAAGATATATTCCAGCTTCTGGAAAACTGTTGAAACGATGGGGAAACGGCATAAGCGGCCCTTCTTCGTCTTCTGCCATACCTTAAGCTCAAGGATAAAGAATCTGCCCTCGGCCGTGGACCTTGTTACCGGAAGGGGGGCATGGATAGAAAAGGGAAAGGTCGAAAGGATCGCCGCCAAATTGAACAGAAAACACGATTTTAGCCGGTACAGGGAAGACTGGATTTTGGACATGAAATTCCACGCTATGATGGAAAAAAAGATATTAGGAAGGCATTTTACTTCGATAAAGGACTCAAAAGGCATGCGCAGGGAGTGGATGCTTCAGGATATAGAAAAAGCTAACAGTATATCGGGGAAAAAACTGGACATAAAGACGATTGATTTTCTGGAGTACTACCGCGCTATAGAGGACGTGATGAAAAAAAGCGACATAAAGATAACCGTTGAGAACGTCTATTTCGGCGACACGGCAAAGCCTGTCCTGCCGCTTCTCAAAAGAACCAATGGATCGGGCCTTGAAGTCGAGGCGCAGTCGTTCCTCAACGAGAATCATGCCGAGGAGGTCGTTTCCGTCATTGAAGGCGTCGTGAAGGAATTCCATAGCGGATGATATTAGTTTTCAGGCATTCTAATGTCATTTGCTATAGAATACATGCTCCATCTCCCAGTTCAGGGGAACCGGCTGCCTGTTCCTTATGACAGCGGGAATTACACTGTAGGATTCCAGTCTTTTACCGGAAAACTTCATCTTCACTATGGCGCTCCTCGAAACATTCCTATGCACGCTTTCCTTCTGGTCGAAGACAAAATTCCCGAGGGAGTAGAAGATTATGCCGCCCTTGTACCTTTCTATTTTCTCCAGCACGTGCGGATGATGCCCTATCACTGCGTCCGCTCCGGCGTCGATCGCTTCCTTCGCATACATCTCCTGCGACTTGATTATTTTGCCGGTCAGATACTCCTTTCCCATGTGGAGGGATATTATCGCCACGTCCGCCTCGCTCTTCATTTCCCTTATCCGCTTCCGTATTACCGCGGCAAAATCTTTTGTCGTGGCGATCCCCGGCCTCGTCTTTGATGGCGCGAATCCCCGCGGCACGATGGAAGAGAACGCTGCAAAGCCAAAAGCGACTCCGTTCCTGCGCAGTATATCATATTTCTTTATCGGTATTCCGTTCCATCTGTCTTGCGAATACTCCAGCCCGACGTTCCTGATGCCCGTCTTGCCAAGGAATCCAAGCGTGTCGCCGAGCGCCTCGGCGCCGTAATCCAGGGAATGGTTGTTGGCAAGCGACACGATGTTTATTCCGGAATACCGGAGGCTCTTTATAGCTTCCGGCGGCGCCTCGAACACGATGCGCTTGTTGCGGTTGGCCGTGCCGCGGCTGGAAATGGGGGACTCAAGGTTGGCGAACGTTATATCGGAATCGCGCAGCAGCGCGGCGCACTGCGAGAAAGGATACCTGTAACCGTGCCTTAGTATGGCGCTGGAAACGCGCCGATCCAGCATTACATCGCCCACAGCGGTGACGATCGTTTTCCGCGGCATATCATTAACTGTGCGCGGCGGTTTAAATTTCAGAAATTCCGCCGGAGCATGACTATAATCATGTTCCGTCCTGGAATTGCGCCGGCCGCGCCGCATCCCGGGAATATGTTCTTGTATCCGTTACGCTGGCCCCGGGAAACGCGCCTAATATTTTATCCGTACCGGCCCTGTCGGTATACGCGATGACATCCAGCCATTTTCTTCCGGGCCACCTGCCGCCTTGATACGTGTCAATATGGAGGGGCGAGCCATTAGCACAATTTTTTACATAGTCACGCAAAGCTTCATCCCTTTGAAATACGCCGGAAAAACGCAATTGATAGACTCTGAAAAGATTCGCCGCTGTCAATTCGTGCTCGAAATCTCGGGATAACGTTGGCCCTGCGTGAATTGAAAATGGTGGCCATCTCCCCTCAACGATCTCGTCATCGTCGCCATAATAGTCTATAACAAAGACTGCGCCTTCCGGATATTCCGGCCTTTCCCATAAATGTGCCATATAAGGGCTATGGCGGAAACATATTAAAATCAAAATTTTCTCAGGAACGCTTCATAATGCATCCGCCCTGAGTTTCGCCCACTCTTCTGCGCACTCGGCGAGGACCTGCGCCGCTATCTGGTAGCGCAATTTCGGCAAAGAAGGATGTTCTTTCATGACGCGGCCGTGCCGGTTGAATTCCACGTGAATTCCGAAGCGCCGGTCGCCGTTTTTTTCGTTGTGTTCCTTGACGTGCCTATATAGGGTATAATTCTTGCTTCCAGTAAACAGGCTTTTGCTTACCTTTACACTGATGTCTATCCTGACATTGCGTTCTTTCAGCCGGTCCTTGAGCCTTTTCACGAAGAACCTGCGGAAGGAAAAAGCGTTCTTGCCGCCGCCGATATAGGACCTGTCCGGGCCGAAGCCCAAAAGGACGTCGGCCTGCCTGTGGGAATGCATGCCGTGATAGGAAAGCATTATCCTGGGATTCATGGATTCTATGGTTTTATGATAGAACTCAAAAATATGCATCAGGCTTTTGTTCGTGCTTATCGGGACGTGCGATTCCGCCTCCTCTCGGCCTTCGTCTGCCATGAACGGCAAGACCCTTAGTTTCATGCCTTCGGCATCGGACGGCCGGGCTAAATCGAGTTCTGTCCTGAGAATCGTCGGTATTATGTATGCGGACTGCGAATGCCACGCGGCAAGCTTCGCCAGAGTGGCGGTATTGGCGTCGCCTATTCCTATATAGGCTTTCTTGCCGTGCTTGGGCGACTCTATGCGCGCAGTCTGCGCATGCTCGGCGACAATGAGCATCCTGCTGCGGGAATAATCCTCCAGCGCCTCGAACAACAGGCTATTTGCATGGCGGGGCCTGAAATTAGCCTCGAACGCGGAAAGGTCTTCTTCAGTTTTCAGAAGATTGAGTGCCCTCATCTGCCCCACGCCATCTCCTCCACCGCCTTGAAAATAGGGGCTATCAGCCTGTCCTTCTTGGATATCTCCGCTTCATGCCTGACATAATCCATCATCAATGCCGCAACGTTCGTTTCAGTCGCATGGGTTATGCCTTCAAAATGCACGTTTACGTTCGCCTCTATGACTACAGGGCCTTTCTTGCCCTCTATTATGTCTATTCCCGCTATGCCAAGGCCGAGCGCTTTGGCGCTGCGTATGGCAATCTTTGTCATTTCCTGGCTGAGCCTTATCTTCCTGCCCGTTCCGCCGGCGCCTATGTTGGCGCGCCTCTCGCCTTTTTCAGCCACCCTCTTCATGGAAGCGGCGACTTCGTGCCCGATTACAAGGGCCCGTATGTCTTCGCCCGGGGTGCCGACAAATTCCTCAAGCATTATCGGCTGCTTCATGCCTTCTATCGTATCAAGTATAGGCAGGGCCGAAGACGGGCTTTCTGCAAACATGACGCCCTTGCCTAACGAACCCTGCAGTAGCTTTATCACTACAGGATACTTCATGTTTTTGAGTATAGGTTTCATCCCCTTTACCGTTGAACTAAGGTAGCTGAGGGGCGTCGGTATGCCGGCTTTCTCAAGCTTCAGCAGCGTAAGGAACTTGTCGTGCGTTACTATTATAGATTCCGGCGTGATGGGCATGTAGGTCCTGCCTTCCAGGAGCTTGCATATAACGTAGCCGTAGTTCCTGTAAGTTCTCGGTATCCTCGGAAAGACGATATCGTATGAGGACAAAGGCGTGCCCTTCAGCAGGAGCGGTTCGCCGTCCTGTATTCTTACGTCGGGTATCTGGGCATAGGTGACCTTGTCAAACCTTTTCTTCGCTTCTTCCAGAAGCCATAGGTCCTGCGGCTTCTTTTCCCTTGAACCGAGGATGCATATCTTCATTGTTTCACCCCGAAAAGATCAAGTATGCGGCTGAGTATGCCCCTTGGAGTGATAGGCGCCTTCACGTTGGCCTTGGCATGCTCAAGCAAAGGCGTGAACACGTCCTTGCCGGACAGCCTTTCTATCGTTGCAAAAGGGGGGGATAACGAGAAAGACGCTACCGTGTCGCCGGCAAACGTGACAAAGCCGTAGGCGGAACCCATGCTTTTAGTCGCCCTTACGGCGGCTTCCTTGATTCCGGTCCCTACTCCGGTTCCCCTCATTTTGCCATTGATTATCTCAACAGACGAAACGATATCGTTCCCTACGACGAAGCATCCTATGATTTTGTCAGAAACGGGCTTCCGTATGGTAATTGCCTGGCCGCTTTTTCTCAGCCTTATCATGGACTTCATGTGCCTGGCGTCTTCGATAAGCGACGAGCGTTCGCCTATGGTAACCCGTATGGGAAACTCAAGCTCCGGAAGTATCTGCTCTACCGCGTTTTCGCTTATGGCGTAATAGGTTTTGGGCAGCTCGAACCCCGCCCGCCTGAGCTTCATTGCGCCTACAAGCTTCTTTTGATATGCCAAGAGCCCATCGAGCCCATAAGGAATGTAAGTTGATGAGGCTTCAAGTGCTGTCACGATCGAGAGAAAAAGATCGCTGTGCCTTGCTGACGGGAAAGGCAGGACTGCTTCAAACTTGGCTATGTCATGGTCGCCAAAAACAAGCCTTGTTCTTCCCTCCCCGCTTTCTATCCTTATTTCGTCTGCAGGCACGTAGACGCATTCGTCAAAAATACCCTCTGCCTTCCTGATAAAGGGGGATTCCTCCCTCGAATCCATGCCTATGATTGCGGCTTTCATGCAAGACAATCTTGCCGTTTTCTTATAAAAAGGCATACAAGCCGCGATAAAATGGACTTAACATGAAAGTAATGGGCCGGGAGGATTTGAATCTTTTCTCGCGCTTATCAATTCCGGAAAGCTAAAAAATATGGGGTCGGGAGGATTTGAACCCCCATTAGCTGGTTTCTTCTAAATCATCGCCGCTTGCGCGGCTCTTAGCTCCAGAAGAGCTGTGCCCGGTCGCTCTTTTTACGGAGCGGCCGTGACTGGAGCCAGCGATCCTGCCTGGTTAGACTACAACCCCTCCAAGCCCAATATTAGAGGGCAAATTTATAAAGCAGGGCGCGGCGCGGCTTTATGCAGGAAGGATATATAAAGCTCACGTGGCCGCAAAATGCTTAAATAGGGCTTGGGAATCAACCTAATAATGGAAACCAAAAAGATAGGGGAGTACGCTTTCCTGGCAGGCATAGCAATCGCTGTGCTGGCAGGCCTGGTGTCCGGCGTGACGCCTACGGCCATAGCCGCCTATGCAGCGCCGATATCGATGCTGCTGGTCGTGCTGGGAATAGTAGTGGGCCTTCTCAACATATCCGAGAAGGAAACCACAGCGTTCCTCGTGGCTGCTATAGCCCTCGTGACGGCCGGTACGGCAAGCTTTGCCGCTATCGACATCGCCGGCGTGGGCGCAATTCTTGGCGGAATTGTCAAGAATATAGCAGTGCTGGTAAGCCCCGCTGCCGCAATAGTGGCAGTAAAGGCGATATACAGCCTCGCACAGGGACAGAAGTAAACCAGACTATTTTTTGTTTTTATTATTTTTCATTAGGTTTTGTTCTTCCTGCTTTGGTAGTATCAGGACCATCAAGGTCGTATAGACTATGCTCAGAAAGACGACGTTCATGACTACCTTGGAAAACATGCCGGTATTGGGAATTGTATATAATATAGGCAATTGCGTTAGGAGCACAGGGATGAAGTCCCTGGGAACCATGATACGCATGATATTCTTTTCGTAAGCGCTTAGTTTTTCCCCTATCGTGCTTGCATCGACTGCAAGGAACCGGGCCATTATTACGGCAAGGGTGACTGCATGCCCTATAATGAGGGTCTCCTGGTCAAGCGAAACCACCATTCCTATGTAAACGAAGAAGAAGGACCGTACGAAAAAGGATATCTCGGACTGGAAGTTCTTGAGCAGGTGGTTTACGGTGAATTTTCGTTGGGTTTTCAGTATCTCGGAGAATGTGGAGGCATTGCCGAGGACTATGCCGAAAAGAAGGGCGGCAATGGCCCCGCTTCCGCCGGCGTATTCGGTGAAAGTATACAGGAGCAGGAGCGCCCCTAATGTAAGCATATAGTCAAATTGCCTGCCTTTCAGGTAGTCGAGCACGAAGAGCCATATAATTCCTGCAACCAGGCCGAGCATTGCGCCTACCGAGAAAACGCTTAGGACGCTGCTTACGGGGTTGCCGATCATGCCGCCTGTCATGATGCCCATGACTGCAAGCGAAAGAACTATGACCATGGGATCGCTGAATATCGATTCAAAGCCTATTACAGTTCGTATATTTCCTCTTATTTTGAGTTTTGTCACAAGCGGCACGACTATTGCCGAGCTGGTGCCGGCAAGAAGGCAGCCTATGAGCAGGGACGGCAGGAATCCCAGGCCGAAGAACATGCAAACGCCCGTCACGGCGGCTATGGTAAAGGCTGTTGTAAACACTGAAAGCAGCATGCTTCGCGAGAATTGCCTCACCATTTGGTAGAAGTTTATGTTGAGGCCGGCGTCGAACAATATCATGAACAGCGCCACCGATGCGAGGAAGCCCGATATCGAAAAGAAGAAAGACGTGTCTATTATCCTGAAAGCCGAGACGAGATAACCGAAAAGCATGAGCCACAGGACATCGGGTATCTTTGTTTTCTCGAAGATTATAGAACCCGCATAGCCTATTATGATTGTCAGCCCGGCGATCACCATGAGTCCCGGGACGTCGAAAGGCATGAAATCAATCTTATCGCGGCCGATATATAAACGATTGACGGCTTGAAAAGGATTATCGGTTCTATTGTTTTCAAATCATCCCGATTTCCGTCAGGTATTCCTGAACGCCTTTCTCAACGGAGTATTTTGCCTTGAACCCCAGAACTTTTTCTGCGTTTTCGGTCCATGCCTGGGTATTGTTCTGGTATCCGTCCTGATAAGGATTGTCGATGTATTCCGGTTCCATGTCTTTACCCAGAACTTCATTCAAAATGCCGATGAGTTCGTTAAAGCTCGTGGCTTTGCCTGTGCCTACGTTGACTATGCAGTTTTGCTTGGCTTTCATCGCTTTGAGATTGGCTTCTACAACGTCTTTGACGTAAATATGGTCCCTCATCTGTTCGCCGTATTTGAATATCTTTGGCCTTTTGCCCGCAACCATCCGGAGCGCAAGCTGGTATATCATGCTCGCCGCCTTCTTCTTGTAGCGCTCGCGAGGGCCGAAAACGTTGAAATAGCGCAGCCCTATGATTTTTATTCCATCATTCCAATGCATTTTCGCAAGATTATCCATGGCAAGTTTTGAAAGACCGTAAACATTAAGAGGTGCGTTCTGATCTTCCTTCATAGGCACCGGACCGTTGCCGTAGACTCCTGCAGACGAGGCATAGACAAGATCTATTCCTTTGGCTGTTGCGTAATCAAGGACAGTTTTGAATCCTTCTACATTGACAGAGAATACCGTGCCTTTATCTGTTATTGTGGTGTCTGTTATGGCTGCCTGATGAAAGATAATATCAGGCTGTGAAATTTTTGCTATTGTTCCGCTATCGCGTATATCGCCATTTATAATATTGCCGTCAAAGCCTTCAAGATTTTTGTTGTCAGCTGAAGAAAGATTATCCAGAACTGTTACTTCATGCTCATCCTGCAATGCAATACAAAGATTGCTTCCTACGAATCCTGCACCGCCTGTGACAAGAATTTTCATATCTGTAATCTTTTGTAATGCTTATAAAAGATTTTTTTGGGAGAAAAAAGAAAAGTTCATAGAATTTATCATTCTTTTCTGAACTCCATGTCCGCCCGATAATTATTCGGAGGAGGCTCCTCAGAGCTGCCGGGAATTCCTAAACCGGGCATGGGGTAGAAGATTCCCTTTCCCGGTGGATTGTATCGTGGGATTTCAATGCAAAACATGGGCGGCATCATTTCCGATGCAGGTGTTATTCCGTATGATATGGGCATTGACCACTCGTTCTCATGCATTAGATAGTCCATAATTTCTCACCTCTAAATAATTGTTTTCGCAGTATATAAAGATTTAGATATTTTACTATCTATTAATAACAACATTAAATAAACTCCCGTACCCTTTCAAAAAAACCTTTCTTTGTTTCAACATTCTTTTCAAACGCTCCGCGCAATCTTTCTTCCTGTTCCCTTGTCAATTTCTTTGGTATTTCAACTATGATTTTAACCATCTGGTCGCCGCGCCTGCTCGACCCGGGTATTGGCATACCTTCGCCTTTCATACGGAATATCGTATGGCTTTGCGTTCCATGAGGAATTATGAGTGTTGCCTTGCCGTCTATTGTTTTGATTTCTACCTCTCCGCCGAGCATGGCAGTGCCAAGATCAATGTATACAGTGCAATAAAGGTCATTGCCTTCACGTTCAAATACCGGATGTTCCTTCAGGCGAATGAGAACATAAAGATCGCCATACGGTCCGCCGTTTTCTCCAGGACCCCCCTGACCTGCGAATCTTATGTATTGACCGTCATCCGCTCCGGCCGGGATTTCAACTTCTACCTCCTTTTCGATCTGGCTGCCGCCCGCGCCTCCGCATTCGCGGCACACCTTCTCCGCCGTCTTGCCGGTTCCGCGGCACCTGCTGCACGTCATGACGCTGATGAACTGGCCAAGAAAGCTTCTCTGGACGCGTTTTATCTCGCCGGAACCGTGGCATTCGCTGCACGTCTTGAGGCTGCTTGCGCCCGTGCCTTTGCATGAGCGGCATTCCTCGAAGTGGGGGAATCTTATTTTTTTTGTGGCACCTTCAAACGCCTGCTCCAGCGTCATTTCGACTTCATATCTCAGGTCGCCACCTTTCCTTTTGCGGGATGTAAAACCGAATGACTCGAATATGTCCTCAAAGCCCCTGTCAAACATATCCTCGAATCCGGCCCCGCCGGAAGAAGCCTGGCCCGGGGCCGAGCCGAACTGGTCGTAATGCTTTCTTTTCTCCGGATCGCCGAGCGTCTGGAAAGCCTCGTTGATTTCCTTGAACCGCGTCTCGGCGCCTGCGTTCTTGTTCACGTCCGGATGCCATTCGCGCGCGAGCTTCCTGAAGGCCTTCTTTATATCGTCCTGCGTAGCGCTTCGCGAGACGCCCAACTTTTCATAATAATCCTTGGCCATAGCAAAAGGTATATTATACCGAAACGGCTTAATTCATAAGGGATGATGGCGTTCTAAAGTTGCATCGTAACGGCTTTTGCAGGGATTAAAGCCTCTCGGGCGCTCATCTATAGCAGATGGCATTAGTTTTCAGGCATTCTCTACATACAGCAAAGACAGGGTTGCCCGGATACTTTTGCCATTTGCTATAATCTGCCATACATAGCCTTTCAGGAAGCGTGGTTGGAGCGGATAACCAAACTCTATGCGGAACTGGATACTCCGGCTTGCAGGCGGACGTTTCCTATACAGTAAAAATTCTATTAACGAAAAACAGGATTCTTGAGTTTTGCATTCGGCAAAAACTATTAACCGTACAAAAAACCATACATAGCTATGCCGTTCTTCGATTCGACGTTCAAGGAGATACTTTCCTCCCAGGCCGCTTCCGTAGCCGGCGGCCTGATAGCCGGCACGCTTCTCGCGTTTTATACCGACAAGATGCTGCTCCTGCCCGGAATGCTCATACTCATACCGGGGTTCCTCGAGATGCGCGGAAACATAAGCGGCTCGTTCTCGTCGCGGATCGCCTGCGGGCTTTTCCTTGGCGTGGTGAAGCCGGAAAAAATATGGACAAAAATAGTCAAAGGCAATCTTGTCGCGTCTTT
Organism: Candidatus Aenigmatarchaeota archaeon; assembly: GCA_018304585.1. Classification (GTDB taxonomy): domain Archaea; phylum Aenigmatarchaeota; class Aenigmatarchaeia; order GW2011-AR5; family GW2011-AR5; genus JACQID01. The sequence continues at coordinate 36,140 of JAGVVY010000028.1, forward strand.
CCTGCAGGCAATCCTTGTGTCGTTTTCGCTTGGCCTTCTGGCATTCGTCTTCAATTATGTTCTTCTTGGCGTTTCCTCTGCGGGCATAATCGTCATTCCGTTTGTCGCGGGCATCATAGCAAATGCGATAGAAATACCGCTCGCACTTTCCATGACATTCTACCTGTTCCGGAAAGGGCATGACCCCAACAATGTAATGGGCCCGTTATTGACGTCTACGGGCGACGTAATAAGCACAATTTCTCTTCTGGCAGCGGTGGCGATAGTATGAACGTATCAAAAAAACGCTTTCTGGCAAGGCACCTTCGTATCCTGCAGAAGATAAAGAAAGACCGCGTTCATCCGTTGTTCTATCATATACACAGGAAGTATGGCATATCAAAGAAGACGCTTTTCTACATGAAGGAATACGGGCCCCGCCGCAACGTGCCCGCAACGATACTGAAGGAGAGCCTGAAGATGCTGTTGCTCGCCTCCATATTGAGCTCTTTGGGCGGCTTCTCGCTGGAAACTATAAGGCCGCTCCTGCTCTCGGTGATGCCTATCGTGATACTGCTCCCGGCGCTGAGCGACATGATAGGAGACTATGGTATAATTTTCTCGTCGAAGCTGGCCACGATGCTGCACGAAGGCCGCGTCGGCAAAAAGTGGTGGAACAACGGCGACCTGCGAAAGCTTTTCGCGCAGATATTGATCATATCGTTTTTCACTGCAACGGCGAGTTCTGTTGCGGCGCTTGGCATATCGTGGGCGTCCGGCTACGGATTTACGCCCCTTCTGGCGGCCAAGATAATGGCGATAAGCCTGCTTGACACGATTCTGCTCGTCTTATTGATGTTTCTTGTAGCGGTTGTGGCAGGCATCCATTACTTCAGGAAAAAGGAAGACCCCAACAACTTCCTGATACCCATAACCACGTCCGTGGCCGACTTCGGGAACATGGTTTTACTGTCTTTGCTCGTTATTATTTTCTTTTAGGGCGGCTTAGAAATTTGCCATCAAATAACTCAAACTATACGATTATTTTCTGAAAGAAAAATATAAATGCTGCCCATGGCAATAACTAACATGAAAGGCGTTTCTCATGTCGTGGCTATCCTGCTCCTCACAATCATTACCCTTGCCATCGCAGGAATGACTTACATTAGCTATACAGGAATAGCTGACGTGGCGACGAAAACCAACGACAAGCTTCCTGAAAGCTTCAAGGTCGTGAGCACGAGCGAAAGAATGGTATATCTCAAAAACACCGGCCCTGAAGACATGTCCGTACCGTTATTCTTCACCGAAGACGGCGAAGTGCAGGCTACACGAGGCTGCGAATTCTTAAAGCCGGACGAAATATGCGGTTATGAACTTGACCTTAACGATGGCGTTCATGAAGTGACTATCGGCGGCGAATCCAGCAGGAAAGCAATCCTGTATGTGGGCGTGGAGAAGCCGACGATTGACGTGCCGACAACCACGATAATACCGCCGGTAACGAGCCCGCCGCGCGTTATTCCGACTACTACGGTGCCTGGAAGTGTTACGACGACAACACTTTCTCTTCCACATAGAAGGGTATTCGTCAGTTCGACGACTTACAACGCTAATCTGGGCGGTCTTACAGGCGGAGACGCTAAATGTCAGACACTCGCAGACGCCTCAGGCCTTGGCGGGACGTGGAAAGCTTGGCTTTCCGACGACACGACAAATGCGATAGACAGAATACCGGATGCCATATACACAGATGCATGCCGCAACGTGCTGATAAACGGCAAGAGCGATTTTACTGATAGAGTCATCACCAGTCCAATACGTCGTGACGAGAATTATATGCTAATGGCAGAGGATGCAATTGTTTTCACAGGCACGAGGAACAATGGGCTCAAACATGAAAAGTCATGCGACGAATGGACGTCTGACCTAACTAAAGATAATTTTGCTTATGGCAGGACCGCTTCTGTATCTGAATGGTCTCTTAAGGCTTATGATGACTGTTTACGTGTTAGACACTTGTATTGTTTTGAGACGGTTCCGCCGGCTACTTCTCCTTCAGCCCCGGCCGAATGCGCTGCTTCCACAGTCACATCAACCACGAGTACTACTACCACCACTATCATGCCCCTTCCAGATAGGAGGGTATTTGTTACATCGGTTGCTTACGGGACGTTTATGGGGGGGCTTTCGGGCGCGGATAACAAATGCACAGCTCGTGCTTCTGCAGCAGGACTTTCAGGTGCATGGACCGCCTATCTTTCTGACGCTTCTACGAATGCCAAAGACAGGATTCCAGATGGAATCTATTATAAAATGCTATCTGACGGAAGCACGATAATTGTAGCGAATGGCAAAGTAGATTTGACGGATGGTACGATTGAGAGTAGTATAGACATGGATGAAAGCCGTAGCATAATTTCTTCATCGGCCGTGTGGACGGGTACTGATTCTTCAGGCAGTAGTGTTCTTAATGGGCACTGCAATTCTTGGACTACTGAAAGCACCGCTTACAGCGGTACTACAGGACGGTCGGATAGTTCCAGTGGCTTCTGGGCCAACTACGGATCTGTAAGCTGTGGAACAAGCCTTGC
>JAGVVY010000029.1 GCA_018304585.1 Candidatus Aenigmatarchaeota archaeon
GCGCTTTCTCTGGGCCAACTACCGCAAGGTCTTCCCCTCGGACTTCAAGTTCACCGTAACCGACGCGCCGGAACGCGAGATACGGGACTTCTGGAAAAACGGTTAGCGATCGATAAAAAAGAACTCCGGAATTTCAGGAAGTTCTGGATTGTGACAGAGAATTTGACGGGATCTGGTCATGTAATCACTCAGACCCCGGTGATTCCGTTCCCAGCTTGAAGCACTAAGAATCCTATATAGTTCAACAACACGTTCCCTTGTTACGCCTCCCTCTTCCCGAATACCATGATATGCAAGAAGCCTTGAGTACCCATCCAATAATTGTTCTTGCACAGCTCTAAAATCCGGCAGGAATATCTGTCGGCTATTATCGTTATCTGGAGGGTTAATATTTGCCGCATCGGCCAGAACATAGACAGACCCTAACGAACGGTCTTCAATTCCTCTAATAGCATCCTTGTAGCTTCCAAAGCTTTGCGGCATTTCCATCTTTTAGAATGCCCACCAAAACTTAAATCTTTATTTCGTTACCAAATTTTATTTAATAGCGCATAAAAAATTCTCAGTCGGAAAAAATAATGGTTTAGGCAAATCATTGGGCGAAAACCATCCTATAGCATCACATTTATCATTTTCCCCTATAACAGCCTCTCCTTCGTCCCATTCTGCAAGCATGAATATCGTAACATAATGCTTCCCTTCGGGAAAAATATTGTTTGTCGCAGAAGCGAATCTGACATTCTTTATTTTTATTCCGCCCTCTTCAAGCGTTTCACGCTTGGCGCAGGCTTCGAAAGTTTCGCCATATTCAAGATGCCCGCCGGGAAAGCACCATGTGCCGCTTCCGTGTGCGCCTTTCCTTTTCAGAAGAAGAACTTTGTCATTTTTCTTTATCATGACTCCCAAACCAACCATAGGAAATTTGGAATCCATAACCAGACCATGTGTTATTTCACGAATTCTACGTTGTTCATATCTTTGAACTGAATATCTCCGGTAAGAAATTTCACGTTTTTCCGCATCGCGGCCATATATCCTATAGCATCTATGTAAGAGATCTTTCTTGCCTTATGATGCAATTTGAACATCATGGCTTCTTTTATTGTTTCGTCATCTATGTCAACCACAAACTCAAGGAATCTCTGAAAAGCTATCCCTGCGGACTCCTTTCCATAGTCTTTCAGGATTCCATAATAGAGTTCCATCAGATTCAGTTTCGTGGTCATAACAGCCGTGTCCGTGATAAACTCTGAATAAGCCGGATTTTTATTAAGGATTTCAAAAAACGCATAGGTATCAAAGAAGAGCGTCTTCATTCCCATCCCTCGCGGATCATATCCTTGAATTCCTGCCCGCTTCTCCTCCTCTTTAGCATCCCAAATACGTCTCTCAGGTCTGCCTCCTTCACTACCTCTATCAGTATCTTTTCATCCGCTTTGATGCCTTTCTGCCTGACGAATTCCTTTGGCAATATGACGCCTAAGGAATTGCCTATTCTTCTGACTTCAACTTCTGTCGACATAGTATCACTTATATTTAACATATGTTAAATTAATATTTAAAGCTTGTCAGCGACCAATCTGAAAGGGACTATATGGCAGGGTGAAACTCCTATCTTATCGTTATTTTTATATCTCCATGATTAATAATGCTTCTATGAAAGATCATGCAAAAGAAATGTTATTCTTAATATTCCTTATGTTTCTTATAATGGGATGTATCACTTACAATGCAGACAAACGCAATGACGAAACGCGCTATGAGACTAATCCTTACGGAGGCAACTTCTCGTCCATGAGAGAAATTACTGCAGGCAGAAATGAAGTTACATTCTCCGTCACACCCAAACAAGACATAGAAAATACGACCATCAGATTCTTCTTCCCGCCTCAGATACAGCTTTTGGACGGCGATGCCGAATGGTCTGGAAACCTTTATGCGAATCAAACCCTATCTTGGACACTCATGGTCAACGTGACAGAGACGGGTGGCATGATAAAGGCCGAAATTCATTCCCCGATCAATTCTTATGCCCATTACTTTGATGCGTTCATTGAAAAAATGCCGATGCCTTCCGGAGCAGAACAACCATTGCGGGCTTTATCGGAATAAGCATTTAATTCTTCAGGCGCGGCAGGTCTTCTGAAAAATTATTTCGCGGGCAGGGCGCTTCTCACGAAAGAGCCGACAGACGGGCTGATCGGCGGGCTGATAAAATCGTGCCTGCGCCATGAATGGAAGACTTCTTCTCTTGCGCTGCAGATGCTCTTTGCGGCTGACAGGGCGCATCATCTTGACAAGGAAATAGAGCCGGCGCTCAAGGACGGAAAGATAGTGATATCCGACCGTTATATTCTTTCAACTTATGCCTTCGGAAGCGTTGACGTCAGCCTTGAAATCATAAAGAAAATAAATTCGACGTTCAGAAAGCCTGACCTGACATTCTTCGTTGATACCCAGCCTGAGATATGCATGGAACGCATAGGCAAGAGCCGCCAGCATATCGAACTTTTTGAAGAAATAGGCAAGCTAAAGAAGATACGCGAGAACTATCTTTCACTGCTCAGGGAATTTCCTAATTCCCATATCGTGAACGGCAACAGGAAGATGGAAGAGATACACAAGGAAATCGTTGCAATAATAGAAATCTCTCCCTAAAATAAACATTTAAGCCCGCCAAATTCTTATGATTATGCCGCAGTACCCTATCGACATGAAAGCACAACTGCTGCTGGAATATATGTTCACAGACGATGGCATCAGAACGATTGCTTACAGGAATGGTATAAATCCAGAAATATCACTTTCAATTTTGTATAGGCAAGATGTCATAGATTACATATGCGAGCATGTCGCATACGATGGCAAACTCACCACGCAAGACCTTCATGGGTTATATCAGAAAAAAACTGCGGAAAGGCTGAAAGACAGGCGAAATTCAAGAAAAAATGCCTAGATATAAGCATATGACATAAATTTTGTTAGAAAACTAATGCCTTCCCCTATAGTCCAGTAATGATTATCCTAACGCCCCTCGCCCCGCAGGAATCATGGCATCTATCCTTGCGCCTTCTATCAAAGTCTGCTCAGGTTTCGAGCAGATTTCTTTCAGCTTGTCCATGACGCGCTTCGCAAGCCGCCGCGCCTCGGTATCGCCGGGCATTATGACGACGTGCTTCGGCGTCTTTCTGACTGCGGTTTCGAGCGGCACGACTGCGACTGCACCGTCGATTATCCCGCACGCCAGCGCAAGCCGCGTGCCTTTGAGGTAGTTCTTCTTCCCGTGAATCATGAAAGAGCCTTTTGAAAGATGCTCGCCCGTGTTAGGCGTTTTGTCCACCTGTTCCGGCGTCACCCAGTAGACGTCAACCGAGCCCAGGCCCATCGCCCATGCCTTGGAGTAGCAGGCCGCGAACTGCGCCGCCTCTTTTATCGACTGCTCGCTTGGGGCGGGCGCATCGCCGGCTTTTATCACGGTGAATGCCGCGCCATGTATCTCCGCGTGCAGGACCGTGTCCTTCTGCTCAAGGTGCTTCTTCACAAGGCTCTCGTTGGTCGCTGCATCCTTGCCGGACACGACAAGGAAGCCGTCTGAAGTGAAGAAATGCCTGTATTTGCCGTACCACTTGTTTCCATGGACTTTTGCTTCCCGCCGTTTCTGCTTTATTTCAAGAATATTCATCCTGTCAAGAACCTTGCCCATCTCCTTGGCTATGTTCTCCGTTTTCTTCCTGTAGAACTTGGCCTTCTCGTGATAATCCGCCACGTTCTTCTGCAGCGGCTTTGACAACGAAAGCTCTATGTCTTCCGACTCAAAACGCACGGTCAGAGACGGCTTTTTCGCGCTCACGGCCGCGATCCTTGGGCCCAGAAGGGCTTGGGCTTCCGCCAGTTTTCCCGCCTTCCTGAGCGCGCCGGCATCACTCAGCAGCACTTCGGCGTCGGCGTAATTCCTTTCTAGTATTTCGGCCTTTCTCTTCTGCTCCTTTTCCTTGGCTGAAAATTCCTCGGCCTTCTTCTTCTGCTGATCGAGTATTCTTTTTTCGGCCTCCATGCGCTTCTCGGAAGCGCTGCCCTCTTTTGCGCGCTGGCGCGATATTATTTTTTCAAGCGCCGCAGAAAAGCTCGGCGCCTCCTTCATGCGGCCTTCGTACATCTTCATCGGGAACGGTATCGCGTCCTCGTAGCCGCCGGAGCCTTGCACAAGCCGGGCATCGGTCCGCCTTTCAAAAAATGAAATCACCGTCTTGGAAAGCCGGGAGAGCGCGACTTCGTCCGGCACCCCTGCCGTCACGCCCGATTCGGCCAAGGCCTCCTTCGCATACTTGCCTATGCCGTTCATGACAAGCGTTCTTTCGGCGCCGTTCGCCGCTTCGCCGCGCAGCACTTCCGGATTCCTTATGTCTCGGCTCTCGGGGAACCTGTAAATTTCCTTTGGCACTATAGCCCTGTCCTTCCAACGCTGGAATTCCATGGGCATAATAATCTTCCATTCGCGGTCGGTAAGTATGAAATTTCCCTTGTGGAACATCTCCATTACAAGAAAAGCGTTTTGCGCCTGCAGGACTGCAACGCGGTCGCTGCCGTGCTGGTAGATCCTCTCGATTATTTTTCCTTTGAGATGCTTGCGAAGAAGCATGGCAAAATTCGTAGGCGTCTCGAAGCCTTCCTTTTTTGAAAGCAGGAAGCACCCGCCGGGAAACGCATACAAGTTCCCCGCCTTGGAGGATATTACCAGCTCCCTGCCTGCATGATATATCTTTTCTATATGCGAGCCCTCAAGAGACCGTATTTCCCTCAGCGAATGCGCTATCTCAAAGCCTGCAAGCGTCTTCTCACTCATCGTCTTCGCTTCCCTTCTATTTAGCCATCTTCTTAATCTCTTCGGCGCGGGCGCCGAAGTATTCCTCGAAATGCTTCGTAGTGGAAAGCGCCTGGGTCCTGGACTTCTTCTCCTTTTTCACGAAGCCTCGCGTCGTGAGCTCCCTCACGTATTCATACGTCCTGTTGCCTATGACTTTGACGATGTCCGCCTGCGAGATGGGCTGGTAGTAAGCTATCACGGAAAGCACCCTTAGCAGCCCGCGCGAAAGGTCGGCGTGCGGGGTCAGGTTTGAAACGCTTTGCATGTATTCCTGCTTCACGACAAGCTTGTAGCCGCCCGCCTCAAAAAGTCTTATCCCGTGGCTTTCGTCCCCGTATTTCTTCTTCAGCTCTTCTATCGCCTCAAGTATGTCCTTTTTGCCGAGCCTAGATATTTTTTCGAGTTCCTCAAGCGACAGGGGATTCATGGTCGTGAAGAGCATTGCCTCGATGAGGGCGGTCTTGTTCATGCCTGCATCGCCCTTATTTTTATGTCGCCGAACATCTCTTCCTGCTCGCAATAAATCTTGCTGCGGGCCACCAGATACAGCAGCGGCATGAACGCCTCAACTATCTCCTTCCTCTCCCAGCGCGGCACTATGTCGCGGAACGTCATCTCGCCCCCTTTGGCGATTATCCTGCTCATGACGCGGAGTATCCTGTCCTCTATGTCCTCTTCCGGCTCTATCAGGTTCTCGACCCTGCTCATGAGCGTGAGCTTCTTCGTCTCCTTCCTTTCGCGGAATTCAAAAGCCTTGTTCAGGGCGCTGACAAGTTCGGAAAGCGTGACGCTTCGCGTGGATTTTCTCATCATAGGCGGCAGCAACCGCGGCGCATTGCTTATGTCAAGAGGCGGGATTTCCTCGCCCACTATATCTTCCTTCTTTATCTCCTGCTCCAGCATGGCTTGGCACTTCATCCGAAGGAGAATGGATGCGACAAGTATGAACCTGCCCGGAATGCGGAAGTCGAATTCGCGCAGCCGCGTAAGGTAGACCATGAAGCTGTCTGCAAGCCGCGAGATGTCTATGTTCAGCGGATCCATCCCGTCGTCCATGACTATCGTAGTCAGGACCTCCTGCCAGTCCTGCCCTGCAATGATCGTGCTTATCAGCCTGCCTTCGTCTATCTCAATTCCGCTCATTCTGCGGCACCTCCGGGCAGCTTGAGGCTGAAGACCTTGGACACGCCGTTCTCCATGCTCACGCCGAATATCTTGTCCGCTTCCTGTATGGTGAAATCATTGTGCGATATCACTATGAACTGCTTGGCCTTGGAATATTTCTTGACAAGCTCCACTATCTTCTTGGTGTTGGCCTTGTCCAGCGCGGCATCCACTTCGTCCAGAACGTAGAAAGGCGAGCCGTAATGCTCCATCACCGAGAACAGAAACGCAAGCGACGTAAGCGTCTTCTCGCCGCCGGACATTATGTCGAGGTTGAGTATCTTCTTTCCTTCGGGCGACGCCTCTATGACCAATCCCGAGTCTATATTCCCCGACTCCTCAAGCCGGAGCTGCCCCAAGCCGCCAACAAGGTCCGTGTATATGCGCGAGTAATTCCTGCTTATCTCGCTGAACGTTTCCATGAACTTGTCGTGCCTCCTCTTTTCCACTTCCTCGACGACCTTGACGACAGATTCCTTCTCCTTGAGCAGCTTGTCAAGCTTTTCCTTCATGACGTCAAACTCGACCGCCACCGCATTGTAGTCTTCGATGGCCTTCATGTTGATCATGCCAAGCTTGTTTATCTCGATCTGGCATCTCCTAACCCTTTCCTGCAGTTCCTCTTCGGTCTGGTCGTAGAATTCGGTGACGCCCTTGTATTCCTGAAGGTCAAGATTGGCGTTGTCCAGCACGGCTTCCAGACGGGCCTTCTCTATCCTCATCCTGCTAAGGCTGCTCTGGACCACGCTTCTTTCGTTGTAAAGGGAGCCGCGCCCCGACCTGAGCTCGTCGAGCCTTTTCTCCAGCGCCAGCTTCCTGTCCTGCAGGCTCCTGACTTCGTCGGTCTCCGCCTCCAGTTCCCCCTTCAGCTTTTCAAGCTCCTCGCGCATGACGCGCATTTCCTCTTCCAGCGCGGCATTTTCCTCCTCCAGCTTCCTTATATCATCGGAATAATTCAGCGCGCCCCTCCTCTTTGAATAGAAACCGCCTATCATTGCCCTTGACATCTCGACCAGGTCGCCGTCAAGCGTGACCACGCGGAAGCCCTTTATCTTTTTGCCCTCGTCAATGCTCTTCGCAGCAACTGTGTCGCCGAGCACGTAGGCTATCACGTTGAAGTATCTTTTCTCGTATTTGGTTATCTCCATCATGTGCTCGGCTTCCCTGCACTCCCTGACGGGCTTTGGATGTATGGAATCAAGGGGCAGGAATCTTGCCCGCCCGAGCTTGCGCTCCTTGAGGAATCTTATGCATTTCACTGCAACGTCTTCATTCTCCACGACTACATCATCAGCATGCTGGCCTATCGCGACTTCAAGAGCGGTCGAGTACTTGCCGGGAATCGATATGAGCGATGAGAAAGTGCCTATGATGCCGCTTATGCCGCTGCGCAAAGTTTCCTTGACCGAGATGCTTGACACCTCGTGCGACGTCGCGCTTTCCATGCGCACTATCTCCCTTTCGTTGTTGTCGATCCTGTCACGCTTCCTGAGCATCTCGGACTGCAGCCTGTCCGCATTTCGGGACGTTTCGTAATTGCGCGACTTCTGTATTATCTCGTCCGTTATCGAGCGTATCGAATTCTCCGTGTCCTTCTGCTCTTTTTCTGTTTCTTCAAACTTGCCGCTCATTTCCTCGAATTTCCCGGACTGCTCGTCTATCTCGCGGTCCAGGCTTTCCATTTTCTCAAGCGTGTTTTCATGCTTCTTCTTCGCCAGCGATGCCTTGGATTTTATAAGGTCCCCGCTAAAGCTGACGTATTTTTCGGCAATCTCTTTTTCCGCCTTGAGCCTCTGGACGAGGCGCTGCTTTTCTGAAATGACTATCATGTTTTCCCTTACCCGCTCTTCAACGTGCTGCAGTTCTTTCTGCGACTTCTCTTTCTTGTCATCGAACTCCGCTATTCCCGAAATCTCGTCTATTATGCCCTTCCTCTCCTTCGGTGACATCTCTATTATCTTCGTGACGTCGCCCTGCATGATTATGTTGAAGCCGTCGGAGGAGAGCTTTGCCAGAGCCAGCATCTCCAGGACTTTCGACCGCGTATAAGGCTTGCCGTTGACGTGGTAAGAGCTTACGCCGCTCCTCGTGACCCTTCTGCTTATCTTGACTTCCTTGTCCTCGCCTGGTATGTCGCCGCCGGCATTGTCCAGGTATAACGAAACCTCGCAATAATCGGCGGGCTTCCTGTCCTTGGCCCCGTTGAATATCAGGCTCTCCAGTTTTTGCGCCCTTATTGACCGGGCGGACGTCGTGCCGAGGATGAATATCAGGGCGTCTATGCAATTGGACTTGCCGCTGCCATTCGGGCCCGCTATGACATTGAAGCCTTCCGGCAGGGGAATCGTCACCTTGCCGGCGAAGCTCTTGAAGCCGTTCATCGTTATCCTGTCAAGCCTTATCATCCTTCTTCCTCAGCTTCTCGTATATCGCCTTGTTCACGAACGCGGCAATGGACGGGTAATCGTACCGGCTGTCGCCGTCCACCAATTTCTTCACTTCCCTGAGCAGCTTCTCGTCAACGCGCACTACAGCCATGCCATCACTTTCATTATTATATGTTACATTTCATAATATTAAATAACACATTCATTTGCTCTTTGACACCCCGTTTTTGGGGCAGATCCCCGCGAGGGCGCACCGCGAGCACAACGGCACCGGCGCCTTGCATATTGCCCGCCCGTGCTCTATCAACAGGTACGTCACCTTGTTCCATTCGCTTCGCGGGAACGCTGCCATGAGGTCTTTTTCTATCTTTTCCGGATTTGAGTTTTCCGTAAAACCCAGGCGAAATGCAAGGCGTTTTACGTGGGTATCGACGGCGATCCCTTCGTTCTTGCCGTAAGCGTTGGACAGCACGATGTTCGCCGTCTTCCTTGCGACGCCCGGCAGCTCGAGCAGCCCCTCCATCGTATCAGGGACTTTTCCGCCGTGCTTCCCAACGATGATTTTGCAGGCATCTTTTATGTGCTTTGCCTTCGTTCGGTAAAATCCGGCGCTTTTTACCATGCCTTCCAGGCCCCGTATATCGGCAGAGGCGAAGTCTTTGGCGGTCCTGTATTTCGCGAATAACGCAGGCGTGATCCTGTTTACCATCTTGTCGGTGCACTGGGCGGAAAGCATGACCGCAACCAGAAGCTGCAACGGGTTTGCGTGCCGGAGGGCTATTTTCGCAGAAGGATATAGTTTTCTTAGCTCCTGTATAACTTTACTTTTCATGAACCAGTATGCCCTCTTTTTGCCGCCATAATTGAGTATCCGTATTTCCGCCGGTATAACTTTACTTTCCATGAACCAGTATGCCCTCCAAAGCAATTAAAGAATTTCCTGCGTTATACGCTCATGAAAAAGCTCTTTACAGGCGCCGAAGCCGTGATATACGAGAAAGACGGCAGCATAGTCAAGGAGCGCATCAAAAAAGGCTACAGGATTCCGGCAATAGACTCGCTCCTCAGAAGCAGAAGAACGGCATCAGAAGCGCGCCTGCTCCGGGAGGCCAGGCGCAACGGCGTAAACGTCCCTTCTCTTGCCGAAGAAGGCCGATATTCGCTCACTCTCGAAAGGATTAACGGAGAAAAACTTAAGGATCGTGAGCTCACGCCTGATCTTGCCAAGTCTGTTGGCGAATCCATGGGCCGTCTGCATGCCGCCGGCATAATCCACGGCGACCTCACCACAAGCAATATGCTCCTTGCAGGGGAGAAGCTCTATATTATAGACTTCGGGCTGGCTTTTTTCTCGCAGCGCGATGAGGACAAGGCCAACGACCTTTACCTTCTGAGGGAGAACCTGAAGGCGCTGGGCCGTGAAAAGGCGTGGCCTGATATTGAGCGCGGCTATCATGCCCGCTACGAAGGCGCAATGAAAGCTATTAAAACATTATTGAAAATAGAAAAAAGACGCAGATACTCAAAAGGTGAATAATATCGCAAGAATGCATTCGAGAAAACACGGAAAACACGGCTCCAAGAAGCCCGCCAAGAAGATCAATCCGGCATGGCTGGCTTACGACAGGAAGGAGACTGAAAAACTCATAGTCAAGCTTGCCAAGGAAGGCAAAAGTTCCAGCGAGATAGGATTCATTCTCAGGGACCAATATGGCATACCGGACGTCCGCTATTTCGGCCTCCGCATTCTCAAGTCCATGGGCGAGACGCCCAAGGGCGTGCCTGAAGACATGTACAACCTCATGGTGCAGGCCGTGAACGTCCACAAGCACATGGCCGCCAACAAGAAGGATTCCAAGGCAAAGCATGGGCTGGAACTGCTGGAAAGCAAAATCCGCCGCCTCGGCAAGTATTACGCAAGAAACGGCAGGCTTCCTGAAGACTGGAAGTACAACGTGGAAGACGCCAAGCTGCTTGTCAAGTAAGCGGTTTCTTCGTTTTATATGTTCTATAACAGACTTATTTTTCTATGCAGCCCGAAGAAGTCCTTAGAAGGCTGAAGCACATATCCAGGCCGGAAGTGCTTGCAAGCATGGCGTCCTTCGGCATCCGCGCCGAGAAGGCCTACGGAGTCACCGTCCCTCTCATCAGGAAGATGGCCAAAGAGCTGGGGAAAAATCACATGCTCGCCCTGCGGCTTTGGGACACCGGCGTTCACGAAGCAAGGATACTTGCAACCATGCTGGCAGAGCCTGAAAAGATGACGGAGAGGCAGATGGAAAGATGGGTGTCGGAAATCGCTTCGTGGGACGTAGGGGACCATTTTTGCGGCAACCTTATGGTAAAAACCCCTCTTGCATACGACAAGGCGTTTGATTGGAGCTCGAGAAAAGACGAGTTCGTCAAGCGCGCGGGCTTCGCCCTGATGGCTTATCTTGCCGTCCATGACAAGGCCGCGCCTGACAGGGCAATGGAAGCGTTCTTTGCCCCGATACGGAAGCAGTCCGGCGACGACAGGAATTTCGTGAAAAAGGCCGTCAACTGGGCGCTGAGGCAGATCGGAAAAAGAAACACCCATCTCAACAAGCTGGCCATTCAAGTGGCGCATGACATAGGACTTATAGACGCGCCCGCGACAAAATGGATAGCTTCCAACGCCCTCCACGAACTGCAGAGCGACGCGGTGAAGAAACGCCTGTCATGAATAATAGTTGGCAAATTCTTCTTCACTGATTTTTGCCAGCTTAAGAACGGATTTGAGAGTTCTAGGATCTAGGTAGTACTATGTAAGGTTTCTTATCCTGCATTCGTTGGGCGTGGATTTGAGAGTTCTAGGATCTAGGTAGTACCCAACATAAAGAGGTAGCCGACACCGTTTTTCCGCAAACCGGATGGCTTCCTCTTTGCCGTACGACTTTGAACCCGAATTTATTGCAAAGAATTATAATGCACTCGCTTCCGGAAACCAATTTAAGCCTGTGCAACTTCCGCCACCTCAAAAGTGGTCAAGATGGGATGCGCTGATTTTTCTGCCGGAAATTCTTCAAGATACAGTTCCGTGGCTTCCTTCAGATTCTTCAAGGCACCCTCTATTATGGAACCTTGGCTTGCCGTCCCTACCTCGGGGCATTCGGCTACATACATATTATCTTCTTTGTAGAGTATGGCCGTAAAAGTCTTCATGCTAATAGATAATCGTTTGTCATTAAAATGCATTACATCCGCTTGTCGCATTATGGCCGAACTTATTTTGCCGCTTGGGGGGGGGGTTCCAATTATCGGGTGGCTACAAAATCCATGCATATAGTCGCCTATTGAGCATTTTCTTCAGGCTTAAATAATCCTATATATAGGATTAAACAATACTAAAAATAGGATTGATAGATATGCTGAAAAAGGGCACGAAATCATGGCCGTGTTTGCCAAAACACCATGGAAAAAGTTCACGTTCAGGGATATCAAGAAATTGACAGGGAAAAAATCGGAAAGCTACGTATATGATTCGCTAAAAAAATTTGTAAAAACCGGCTGCTCAAGGAAGAGAAAGCGGGCAATGTCGTGCTTTACACGCTTAATTTTGAATCCCTGAAAGCACGGGCATATGCGGGCTTTGTTTCCGAGCACGTTGCATGGAGCCAGAAGCATATACCGTACAGGGACATAGAAAAGGTTTCAAAAGGCATCCCAGGATTCAGATCTGGACATGGTAATAATATGTGATGATTCGCTGAATCCGAAAAGAATACAGGCAGACATAAGCCAAGACTGCAACCTGAACATACTGCCAATACATCTTTACGTTTTCAGAAAAAAGGAATTTCTTGAAATGCTGACAAACAAGGAAGAAAATTACGGCAAAGAAACGGCAAATAATAATCTTATATTTTCGGGCGGGAAGGAGTATTACGGCATAATCAACGAGGCAATCCAAAATGGATTCAATGGTTAAACTGTTCATAGAAAGGGCGAAAAACGAACTGAAAATAGACGAAGTTCTTCTCAGGCTTTCCGAAGACAATAGCACAAAAAAGACCTTTGCCGTCAAGGAAAATATGACATTTTACAGCGGCACAATAACCCATGCATACTACTGCATATTCTATTCAGCAAAGGCTATTCTGGCTACAAAAAACATAAAGACTGGCGCCCCGGAAATCCACAAAAAGCCGTTTGATTCGTTCAAAAAGCATTTCGTTGATACGGGCATAATCGATGCGGAACTTCTCAAGATATACAGGTCAATGATAATCCGTGCGGACGACTTACTGGAAATATTCAGCATTGAAAGGCCAAACGGGGAAACTTCACCTATAATACCATATACCGCAGGCAAATAGAAAGCCGGCAGAAGAATCCCTCAGAAATGCGCAGACGTTTGCAATGCATATAATCAAGAAGTGACTGTAAATGACAGGGAAAGAAGACGAATTCTGGGAAAAAGGCAGCTTTGCCGAGACTGTAGGCTCGGACGACATGAAAAAGAAAATGAGAACTTTCGGCATGAAGCACGACGAGGAGATGAACTTCGCCTGCAATAAATGCAAGAAGAATATATCCGCGCACAACAATGATTGGCACGGCGGCATGTGCGACGACTGCTTCAACGCAACGCATTTTCCGGAGGAGCAACACGCACACGTGAAAACGCCGAAGAAGCTTTAATAAAATCGCCGCATAATAACCGCATGAACCGACTTGAGGTTCTTGAATATTATGCACGCGAGGACATAGTAAAAGAGCTTGTCAGGAACGCGGCTTACCGCGAGGTCGCGGGCGCGCATATTGACGGCAAGTACGACGCCCGCCCCAACATCGTGCAGTTTCCCTCCGATATCATGCAGATGGCCAAGAAAGGCGTCGTCTCCTTCCACTACTCCGTCGAGCATTGGGCAAATCCCATGGCGCTCGGCAAATCAACAGACAACTACCAGTCCCTGCGCACGGGATGGGATATGTTGCTGGACATTGATTCAAAGCTCGGCATAGAAGAAGCGCAGATTACTGCAACATTGATTGCGAAATTCATAGAAAAATACGGCGTTAAAAACTACGGCGCGAAATTTTCCGGGCGGCGCGGCTTCCACATCGTGATGCCGTGGATAATGTTCCCGAAGCAGGTCAATTTCCGCCAAACCAAAGAGCTTTATCCTGAGATACCGAGGATAGTGTCGCGCTTCATTTGCGAGGGGATTTCCCACGAACTCATGCAGGAACTGATAAAATCGAAGGGCAGCATGAAAACCCTCCAGGATATACTCGACAAGCCCATGTCGGAAATAAGCCCTTACTATTTTGTTGAAGTCGAGCGCAACTGGGGCAACCGGCACATGTTCCGGGCGCCCTATTCGCTCAATGAAAAAACGTGGCTTGCGTCCGTGCCGCTGGCCCGCAGCGAGATTGCATCCTTCAAAAAAGAAGACGCTTCGCCCGACAAGGTCACGATAAAGCCGTTCTTTGTAGGCGAACAAAACGAAGCGGAATCGCTGCTTCTGGATGCGCTGGACTGGCACGCTTCGCTCCAGAAGGAGCCTGAAAAGAAAAAGGAAGAAAAGAAACGCTCGTACGAGAACAAGATTCCTGAAGAGCTGTTCCCGCCGTGCATCAAGCTGATTTTTGCCGGAATAAAGGACGGCAGGAAAAGGAGCATCTTCACGCTCATTAATTTCCTCCGCATGTGCAACTGGAACTGGCAGGAAATAGAGTCGCGCCTGATGGAATGGAACAAGATCGTCCCGCTTCCGGCGAACACGATAATGACCCAGATACGCTGGGCGCAGCAGAACGCGCGCACTGCGCCCAACTGCGACAACGTCCATTACTTTGCCGACATCGGCATATGCCAGCCGGACGCCACCTGCAAGGGCGGCACTGACCGCATTACCGTGAAAAACCCGATAAACTATCCTTTGAGAAAAATTGACTTCCGCAGGGAAAAACCGGAACGCCCCAAGGAGGTCTACTCCTGCAGCCGCTGCAAAAAGCAGTTTGAAACCATGAAGGGCCTGACGATTCATCTTGGCAGGACTCACGGGATAAGCGATTGAATATCTTGTCCGTTTTCCTTGAATCACGGCTCCCGCAAGCCTTACGCTTAAAAGCATAACTACGCTTTATGATTATGGAAATACCGGCAGTCAATGAGCTTCCGCCGGATAATGCCAGACCCTATAAATTTGTTCAATTCGAGGTGAACGGGAACCCTTACATGCGCACGGCACAACAACCAAGCTATCATACCGATATCGTAGCAGAATTTTGCAGAGAAATAGAGTGCAAAACCTACGAAGATAATCGTAAAATATATCCTAGGGACCCTGCCGTCACGCTGGTAGGAGCCGGTTTTATATATAAGGGCGGCAATGTGTACTATTACGGGGGACGAAGCGCGAGCTACCGTATAACGCCAGACAACACGCACATGGAAAAAATAGCAGCGCTATTTCCAGAAAATAGGTTCGTGTTTGACGAATTCGTAGAACTTCGATAAATATCGCGCATGGCATTCTTCATCGTTTTTAATGTTTTATCCGGCTATTCTTTTCATGCTCACTTTTGAGGCCATCCGCGATCTGGAGCGCGGCGAGGCCGAAAGCAAGACTCTGCAGAAGCTGCCGTTGACTTTTCTTGACGAACTGCGCGAGTACATGGCGCGGAAAGAAAACATGAATGACAAGACCTCTGCGGACCTGCACGAAATAGAAAACGTAAAGCGAAGCATACGCAGGCTCCTGGAACTGAGGGAAAAGAAGCTTGTCGAGCAGGCGCTTTACACCGTAAGAACGGGGTATCCCGCCGAGAACGTGGCCGCGGCCGAAGAGAGGCTCTACCACTTCCTTGTTGAAGAAATAAAGAACTACAGGGAAAGCTTTTTCCGGCTTCTTAGCTCCCCGATGGATTCCGCGCCTGTCATGGCCGAAGAACCGAAACCCATTGAAGCTGTAAAAGAGCCCTTGCCGGAGCCCCTCAAAGCGCAGGAAATACAGGAACCGGCCCCTGCTCCTGCGGTCGAAGCCAGGGCGAGATACCGCGTAACAAGGGCGATGCCCAGGTTCGTGGGTCCTGACATGAACGTTTACGAACTGAAGGAGTCCCAAACCGTGGAAGAGGGGCAGATTCCAAAGCCTTTAAATGATTTGTTATTAAAAAAGGGTCTGTTAGAGGTAGTCCTATGATAATCCCAAAAACGCAGCAGAGATATTGTCCTTTCTGCAGGAAGCATACCGAACACAAGGTGGAAGAATCCAAGAGAAAGCCCAGAAGAGAGTCTACAAAGGGCCAAAAAAGATACCGAAGGAAACTCAAGGGCTACGGCTCGTTCCCAAAGGAAAACCCCAAGGGAAGGGAAAAGCCGACCAGAAAGAGCGATTTCAGGTACGTCTGCTCCGTGTGCAAGAAGAAGCATCCCATAGGGAAGGGCTTCAGGGTCAAAAAGATTGAATGGCTGAAGTAGATGGGCATAATTCCTTTCGTCACGGCGCCTATAATTGACGTTTTCCTGTTCTCCGGGCTGATGGCGCTCATCCTTTCCCTTTCCCAGAAGTTTCTCGTAAACCAGGATGAAGCCAGGCGGTTGAAGGACAGGATGGCTTCCCTGAACAAGGAAATGAAGGCGAAGCAGAACGACAAAGAAGCTTACAGCCGCATAATGGACGACTACATGAAAGAGAACAGCGTCCTCATGCGCATGAGCATGAAGCCGTCCCTGCTTGCATTCGTGCTTTTCATATTCATATTCATCCCCACGCTTGAGCACAGCTACGGCGACCGCCACGCGATACTGACCGAAGGCATCGGCAACGTGACACTCGGCGCAGTTTCTTACGCGGTCTCTTATGCCGACGGAAAAGCGTCAGTAGACGGCGCAGAGTGCACGGTCCCCTGCGAAAAAGAAGTCAACGGCATCGGCTGGGAAATGCGGCACGAGCCGCCGAGCACGGCTCTTTTCGTGATTCACACGCCGGAAAGGATGGTATTTTCCCGGGTCATAGCAAGGCTGCCCATAGCGCTGCCGCTTGCCGGAGAAAACGTGAGCTGGACCGGCTGGTATCTAATATCGTTGATTCCGTTCGTCATGCTTTTCAGGAAAATCATGAAGATCTCGCTATGAGTTTCATCACAAGGTCTGCCGAACTGCCGCGATACGGGAAATACCCGGGCGCCCGGCCGATAGGGGAGCTCCTGGAAAACGGCATAGTCGTCCTTGACAAATGGCCGGGTCCGACTTCGCACGACGTAGCTTCCATGGTCAAAAACGTCCTTGGCCGCGCAAAGGCCGGCCACGGCGGCACGCTTGACCCCATGGTTTCCGGGGTTCTTGTAATCACGCTGGACAACGCCTGCAAGGTCATTCCGGCATTGCAGGGGCAGGACAAGGAATACGTGGGAATAATGCGACTCCACCGCGATGTTAGCGGGAACGAACTTCTTGGTGCAGTGAAGAAATTCACCGGGGAAATAACGCAGCGCCCTCCCGTCAGGAGCGCCGTGCTGAGGCGTGAAAGGAAACGCACCGTCCAC
This sequence comes from Candidatus Aenigmatarchaeota archaeon, assembly GCA_018304585.1. Lineage (GTDB taxonomy): Archaea > Aenigmatarchaeota > Aenigmatarchaeia > GW2011-AR5 > GW2011-AR5 > JACQID01. The sequence continues at coordinate 16,933 of JAGVVY010000029.1, forward strand.
GGCTTCGAGATCCTTGAGCACAAAGACCGCGACGTGCTCTTCCGCGTCCGCTGCGAAGCCGGAACTTACGTTCGCGTTCTTTGCCATAAGATAGGCGAGCTTCTGGGAGGCGCCCACATGAAGGAGCTCCGCCGCACCGCGGCGGGCCGCTTCACCGAAGCGGACGCGGTGCGCATCCACGACATCGCAGACGCTTACGCGGACTGGAAGGAAAAAGGCTCGGAAGACATCAGGAATTACGTGCTCCCCGTCGAGGCCGCTGCCGAGCATCTTGGAAAGATAATAATCAAGGACTCCGCGGTTTATTCGGTAGCTAACGGTTCTCCGCTATATTCAACCGGCATATCGCGCATAGAGGACACGGTGAAAAAAGGCGGCATGGTCGCGCTTCTTACGCTTCGCGGCGAATTCGTCGCCCTAGGCCGCGCGGAAATGGACGCAACTGACAAGAGAAAGGGCGTCGCGGCGAAGATTGACAGGGTAATCATGAAAGAGCCCTATCCTAATAGCAGGTTCAAATAATATCGGAACTTTTGGCACGAACCTGCTATACAGTATGTTCGGCATAAAATATTCTGAAATCGGGCGAACATACTATAGATTTAAGTCGTTTCGCCCCAACTAAGCTTATGCTTCCCGAGGAGCTTCTAGAGATAATGGCATGCCCGAAGTGCAAGAGCGACCTTGAATACGACAACGCCGCAAACAAGCTGACTTGCAACGCATGCCGCCTGCGCTACGCGGTGCTTGACGGCGACATCCCCAACATGATAATAGACGAAGCCGAGAAGTTCTGATTTTTAAGCCTTCGTTGCATTCCATTGTTATGGGCATTGCATATCTTGGATTCAACGACGCCCTCTCTCCGCATGCCCAGATGGCCGCGGATGAGGCGATGCTCGTTTGTCAACCCGCGCTGAGATTTTACGGCTACAAAGATACGGCCGTCATTCTCGGGAGAAACCAGCACCCGTCTATTGTATCCGATGACGCATATCCTCTGGCAAGAAGAATTACCGGGGGCACGGCAACACTGGAAAAACCTGGCGATGTCCGGTGGGCGTACTCGTTTCCGAGCGAATCGTCCCTACGGGAAATGAATCGGCATGTTTGCGGGCTCCTGACGCAGTCGCTGCAGAACGCGGGAATTCCAGGCGCATATGCTGACCCGGAAACTTCTACCGTCAAGCTGGACGGCAAAATAATCGGGGGGCATGCCAGATGCATAAAGAACGGCATGGCATTTGCGCACGGCATCATAGCGGTTACGCCATATTCCCCGCTGCAAGTGGGCCGGGCAATACGCATGAGGCCCGGTGAAGAACAGCTCATGCAAAATATGCCGGATTTGTCTCTGGCCATGGGGGCGGCGCCCCAAGAGGCCGCTGCAACCATAAGGGCATCAATGCTGGAAACCGTGTCAGGAGGCAGATATGACATGGCCTGTTTAGCCGAACTTATGTCAACTCCGGAGTATCGTCAAGCCCTTAAAAAGCACGAAAGCCCCGCGTGGATAAAAAACGGCAGCCCGCTTCCTGCACTCCCGGATTCCGATGTGCTTGTAGTTGACGAAGATGGCATAACACAGCTCCTCACGAAAACCGGACATTGTTTCTATTCCATGTACAAGGACTCAGAGGTCGCGGCATTGCAGTGAGTTTTATAACCGTTCCATAAGGTAGTATTTTAGCGTTGGTTTTATTCAGAGCTATTTTTTTGTCATTGCAGTGAGTTTTATAACCGTTCCATAAGGTAGTAAATACAAATGCCGAGATGGCGGAGCTTGGTCCAACGCGCACGCCTGGAAATTCATGATGCGTCATGAACGAAGAAAGCGTGTGAGCCTTGTGCTCGCGCAGGTTCAAATCCTGCTCTCGGCGCTCTGTTCTTACTTTAAATAAATCACGGAAAAATCAAAAGATGAAAATCGGCATATTCAACGGCTTTAAAGACGGCTTCTATGCCGGCCTTGATCCTTTGGGCGCATTGGTTCCGAGGGATGCGCCGACATTGGGAAGCGAAGGACTTTGTAGAAAGGCTGCAGGGGATAAAATCGGATACGAGCGCTCGAAATATTGCGGATTGGCCGCAGGCCTTGCCTTTAACGTTGCCACCGGCGGCTGCATACAGTATTTCATGGAATTGCGCCGCTATGCCACGGGCGTGAAACCTTTAAGAAAGTTGTCCGATTAAGGATAGCTGATAATTATGGCATCGTTAAGACCCGGAAGATGTTACAGAAGGCTCGAACGCCCTTACACAAGGCAGAGCATCCGCGTGCCTGCAAAGGGCTACGTCAAGGGAGTCCCCAAGTCCAAGCTCGTTGAGTTCGAGCACGGCACGAAGGGCAAATACGAAAGCAGCGTTTATCTCGTTTCCAAGACCGACGTGCAGATAAGGCATAATTCCCTTGAATCTGCAAGAGTCGCCGCCGTTTCCTATCTTGAGAGGAATATGCTCAAGGGCGCGGCGTTCTTCATGAAAATCCGCGTCTACCCGCACCACGTCATAAGGGAAAACGCCCTGGCAACTGGCGCAGGAGCGGACCGTTTTCAGCAGGGCATGCGCGCTTCCTTCGGCAAGCCCGTCGGCGTCGCGGCCAGAGTCCACAAGGACCAGAAGATGATAGAGATACAGTCCCCGAAATCCATGATTCCCCTTGTCAAGAAGGCGATGATGCAGGCCAAGTACAAGCTTCCCACGACCTGCAGGATTCTCGTCGAAGAAAAATCCGGCGCCGGCGCCGTTTAATTTCTGAGAATACACTTTATAATATTTCTCGTTGTTAATTGATGCATGTTAGAGTACGCGCTCCTTGCGGCAGGCATTATGCTTCTTTCCAAAGGCGCCGATTGGCTTGTCGACGGCGCATCTTCGCTGGCAAAAAAGCTTGGCGTTCCGACTCTTGTTATCGGGCTTACGATAGTTGCCTTCGGAACATCACTGCCTGAGCTCATAGTCAATGTGATAGCCTCCATGCAAGGCAGCTCTGACATAGCAATAGGAAATGTAGTTGGCAGCAATATAGCGAATATCCTCCTTATTTTAGGCATATCAGCCCTTTCCCGAGCTCTGAAAATTCATAGGTCTACGGTATGGAATGAAATACCGCTTTCTTTGCTTGCTGCCATTGCCCTCTTTGCATATTCTTCCCGGACATTTCTTGATGACGCATCAGCAGTTATTACAAAATCCGATGGAATCATTTTGCTTCTCTTCTTCGGAATATTTCTCTATTATGTCGCAACCATGGCATTGAGTACAGGCTTGAAAGCTGACAAGGAAAAAACCGGGACTATGCCCCGTTCTATAATTGCAATAGCATTAGGTATAGTCGCGCTTTATTTTGGCGGAAGATGGGTTGTTGAAGGCGCTGTCATATTGGCATCCAGCATGGGCGTTAGCGAATATTTAATATCTGCAACAATAATTGCAGTAGGCACGTCACTGCCAGAACTCTTCACTTCAATAAGTGCTGCAAGAAAAGGAGAAGATGACATGGCGGTAGGAAACATAGTAGGCTCCAATATTTTCAACATATTTTTCATACTCGGCATTTCCGCTTTGCTCAATCCCATAACAATGTCAATTCATGCATCTGCAGATATTCTTATTCTTCTTTTCGTAACAGCCTTGCTGTTCGTATTCATGTTCATAGGCAAGAGGCACACGCTTGAAAAAAGTCAGGGAGCGATGTTCCTTGTTCTGTACTTATGTTATATAGCATTCCTGATAATACGCGGCTAGATTATTCCTGCCGCATTTCTAGAGCGAATTATGCGGAATGTCGCATAGCCGCCTGCAGCAAGCGATAAAGCTGTCAATGCTATTGGCATATAATTCGCTGCAGGATTTGATGCGGGAACTTCTCTTGCGGCTTCCATTATTGTAGCAGACTTGGATGTCATGTCTTCTGCCGCATATCCTTGCATGCCAAGCATTTCGCTTAGCCCGAAGAATATGCCGAATATCGATATGGTCAGCACGACTACCCACGAATAATATTGCGGCTTGAACAGCTTCTCGCCTTTGCCGCTCAGTCTATAATATAGCCACTTGTTGCCCGTGTCGTTCTTCTCTATGATGCCGGATTTGCAGAGCGTATCGAGATGTTCGGATATCGTTGTCACATGCTTCCCGGTTATTTTGGAAAGTTCGGAAGCGGTGTAGGGCCTTGCTTTCAGCAGCTTGACGATATCCTGCCTCGTCCCGGCGCTCAGCGCTCTGAGCGAATCCTTGTCGAGCACTTCGGGCATAGAATTAACTGCCTGCCGCATTAAAAAGGATTTCGGTTTGTTAGGGGGGGTCATCCTGCTAGCGCCTGCAGGACATATAAAGGCTTCTGCGAGTTTAGAGCAGGCTGGGAAAATGGCAAGGAACTATATCGTCTGCGGACAGTTCATGCATACCCGGCGATCCTTGCGGTTTTTGTACCAAAATGCGGCTGCGCTTGAAAGCAGGGCGGCTGATGGAATTGCGAATTATGCTAACATTCACGAACTTCCTAATACGGACAATGCTTTTCGCATTTATCGGGCAGTGCTGGAAACGAAGACGCGCCTGCATGAAATGCAAAGACACCCGGGGCATTTCGCGCGCCTTCCGGCGGCGCTTCTCGCATCGTATCTGGATGCCTCCGACAAATGGGCGACCCTGCCCGTGGAATGTTTCTTCTTCGCGAATGCAGAAACATCCGAAACAGGCGAACCGCCGGGCTGGATGACGCCCCAAGCCCGCGAAGAGGTTTTGGGCGGCCTCATTGGCGTCATGCAAGGAATTGCCGCAATATATGAAAATAGCCCCCTAAACAAGAATTATTAACCTGAAAATTTCCGATGCGGTCAGAAATCAGGCTTCCTTCTCGCCTTCTTCCTGCTCGGCTTCGGCACCTTCTTCCCTTGCAGCGGGCCTCAAGGCATCCGTCTCGTAGCCGAAGTCTTCCATCTTTGCGTCAAACGCTTCACCGCGCTTTTCCTTTATCAGCCTGGCAAGCAGCCAGAAGATCAGCGCAAGGGACTTCTTGCCCTTGTTGTTGCACGGCAGCACAAAATCAATATAAGACGTTTCGTTGAACGTGTCCGCCAGACCCACGATGGGTATGCGCATCTGCAGGGCTTCCGTTATTGCCTGCTTGTCCTCAAGCGGATCCGTGATTACCAGCATATCCGGCTCGTAGAAGTCCTTGGACTGCGGGTTCGTCAGCGTGCCGGGCATGAACCTGCCCGTTATGGCCATGGCGCCGACAATTTCTGCGAACTTGCTGACGGCCTGGGAGCTGCTTTCCTTTTTTGAAACGACGAGTATCTTGCCCTTTTTCGCGAGCATATTTGTTATTATGCTTATCCTCTTGTCAAGCATGCCCACGTTCAGCACTGCCAAGCCGGAAGGCCGAATCTTGTATATGAATTTCTTCATGTCCGCGGTCTTCGTGGTCATGCCTATGTGGACTCCTGCGGACAGGTAGACCTCTCTTGGTACAATAAGCTTTTCTTTCGATTTCGGCATACTATCAGCATCAATTTGCATCAAAAAACCTTTTAAAACTTCCCCGTTTATTCCGCCCTCTTGGGCATCATCCTTTTGACGGTTATGGGAAGTATATTCATATCGAATTCTTTGCGCGCTATGTCCTGCGGCATCAGCGACTCCGTCCTGATAAGCGGAGGAGCGCCCATTGAAAGTTGCAGTGTTCTTGCGGAAATTATTCTTGTAGTTTCAAACCTTGTAAAACCCGGATATTCAAACATTTTGTCACCTTTTTATAGAGGCTCATCCTATATAACGGACGTCGTCCTTGGATTTCGTCACGTCCTTGAGCAGATTCTTATGTATTTCCTCTGTCTTTTTAAGCCTATCTTCAAGCTCCTTGACCGTGTTTTCCAGCTTGCCGAGGTCAAGGCTTATTCCAAGAATGCGTATGAGCGAATGCAGAGTCCTGTCGGCGGCTTTGGGATCCATCACGAACGGCATGCCCATGGTTTCGCCCATGAGAACAAGGCCGGACATGCCGTACCTTTCCGCCATCCCTGCCAGCATGCCGGATGCGCCGACTATCGTCCCGATAGGATGGTCCTTGCCGAAATCTATCTTGTGCTTCTCGTATTTCTTCTTCGTCGCCTTGCTGTCCGCCGCGCCTATGACGCGCGGCTCCTGGGGCGCCTTTCCGTCGGAGAAGCCGCCTATGGTTATTATATCCTTCACGCCAAGCTTCTTCGCGTATTCCAGCACGCTCTCGCAAAATTCGTAATGCCCCTCGGTCGTGACGCTCTGCGTGTCTCCGGTAAGCACCACGATATCGCTCTTCTTCCCTTTAATGTAATAGAAGTCGCACCTCAGCAGCCTGATCGTGTCGCCTTCTTCAACCACGACAAGATGCAGGAAATGCGGGGAATAAAGCTCGGCCATTTTCTTCATCCTCAGCTCCGCGACCATGTAACCCGCAGCCACCCTGCCCACGTTTCCCACGCCGGGAAGCCCGACTACCATTACGGGCTTCCTAAGCTTCGGCTTCTCGATAATTTTTATGTAAGAGTTCATTTAATCACTCATTAACTATTGCTTCCCGTGTAATTAAAACTTTTGGCCATTCTCCTGTACTTCCCGTACTTGTCTGCAGGAGAGAATTTCGGAGGCTCGGCCGGCGCTGGTTTGCCGCCGCATGCGCACCGGATCAAGACATATCTTCCGCACGCGGAGCATTTGAGCATTCTGTTCACTCGATCATTTTCGCGGAAGTTTCCACTTTCTTTGACGTGGATTCAAGTTTTTCAAGTATCTGCTGGAATTCGCGCTCCCCCTTCTTAGCGTCCTTCGTCCTGAATTTGAGCATATAGCGCGGGGCGGACACGTAATGCACATCCACTCCCTCCTTCTCCGCGTTTGCCAGCAGATCCTTTATTGCGCCAAGGCCGTCCTCGTCATAGCTTCTCAGCGTCAGCTCGGCCCTGAATTCAAACTCCTTCTGCACTATGCTCTTGGATGCCACCTCGGCTATTGCCTCCGCCCATTCGGCCGGGATGCCGCGGGAAGTAAGGCCCTCCGCGCCTGATGCCGCCTTCTTGAAGGCCTTGAACAAGGAACCGAAACTTTCCTGAAGCGTGAACCCGACTTCCTTGTATGCCTGATCCAGCGTTTTTTTCCTTTTTTCGGCCGCCATTCCGAGCATCTTCTCGGCCTTCTTGTCGAGGTTGTATTCCTTGAGTTTTTCCTTTTCCTGCCTGCTGTCAACGCGCTTCAAGGAAAGCGCGATATAGCCTTCGGCCTCGTTGACGCGTATGACTTTGGCGACCCCTGTCTGGCCGACCTTTATGTGATCCTTTATGTTTCTGACCCATCCGGTGACTATCTCCGAGATGTGGACCATTCCGTCCATTCCGTATTCTTCCAGAAAAACGTCCGCAGAATTAGGATTCAGCCTCTTGACGACACAGATAACAAGCTCCCCCTGCATCGGGAAGCCTCTTTTCTTCGCCATTATTTCAGAGCTCCTCGGCTTGAGCCAGAATACGGGCGACGCCGCCTGCAGGCTGCACGAGCTGCTCGCCGCATACAAGGCATGTTACTATTGTCGAGGCCTTGCTGTAAGTGATCTGCTCGTTCTTGCATTTCCCGCACTTAACTTTCAGGAACCTGCTGGTTTGCATGGGATTTAATTGCAGCAAACCTATAAATATCTTGAGCCGGACGCCGAAATATTTTATGAAGGTAATTCAAGCCCTGCGTTCAGATGAAATAACAGCGCGAAAAAACATTATAATACCAACTGAACATGACGATAAACAGTATTCTTCCCCTTCATTTTCCATCAAAAAACCCTTTAAAACATTTTCCCCCCTTAATAAAGAGAGTAAATATTTCGGGCCAAGCCCGAAGTATTTGCAGCGCGAGTCAACGGCGATAAAAGGACTCCTGCGATAAAAAGCGAGGTGCATACCAATGACCAAACCGGAAGAAATTTTTGAAATAATAGAAGCTTCCCGCGAAACGGGCAAAATAAGAAAGGGCGTAAACGAGACAACAAAAGCCGTGGAAAGGGGCTTGGCCAAGCTTGTTGTAGTTGCCGAAGACGTTACTCCTCCCGAGATTGTCATGCATCTTCAGCCACTGTGCGACGAGAAGAAGATAACGCTCGTGAAAGTTCCTACAAAATCCGAGCTGGGCAGGGCCGCGGGGCTGCAGGTCCCGACCGTGTCTGTTGCAGTGCTCGACGCAGGCGAAGCAAAAGCGAAACTTAATTCAATAGTCAAGTGATAACATGTCAGACGCCACCCCTGCCGAAGTCATCAACATAATAAAGAGATCCGGAGCCAAGGGAGTCGCCGTAGTCAAGTGCATACTCACGGACGGCCGCGACAAGGGCAAGGTTCTCACAAGAAACGTGATGGGTCCTGTGGCCATCGGCGACATACTGATGCTCAAGGAAACGGAAATGGAATCCTCCGAATCCTACGGAAGGCGATAATGAATGAAATGCTCTTTTTGCTCAAGGCAGATGGAAGAAGGCACGGGCCTCCTGTTTGTGGACAAGAACGGGAAGATATTTGCCTTCGACTCGAACAAATGCGAAAAGAACATGCTCAAACTCGGCCGCGACCCGAGAAACTTCAAGTGGGCAAATCCCGCGCAAACATTAAAGCTTTAGGTATAAAGAAATAATCCCGGTGTATTGATGTCAGAACTCAGAAAAATCGTAAGATTCATGGATACCGACATAGACGGCACTCTAAAGACCGGAAAGGCCCTGCGAAGAATAAAGGGCGTCGGCTTCACGTTCTCAAGAATTTCCTGCATGAAAGCCGGCATAAGCGAGGATCGTAAGATAGGCGAGCTGTCTGCTGACGAGCTGAAGACGCTTCAGAACGCGATAGCAAGCCCCGCAGTGCCTGCGTTCCTTCTCAACAGGAGGAAGGACATGGAAACGGGCAACGACGTTCATCTTACTAAAATAGCATTGGACTTTGCCAAAAGGGAGGATATAAACCTTCTGAAAAGGATAAAGTCCTACAAGGGCCTGAGGCACGAACTTGGCCAACCGGTGAGGGGACAGCGCACGCGCAGCTCGTTCAGAACGAACACCAGCGTGGGCGTCAGCAAGAAGGCGGTGAAGGAGAAATCCGCGCCCAAGAAGGCGGAAGCCGCTGCGCCGGCGCCCGCGAAGAAGTGATGATCAATGGGACATTTGTATATTTTGAACAATAAAATGCCGGCGAAGAAGTGATTATTAATGGGACACCCGAAACAGCATACAAGAAAATACGCGACTCCTGTCAAGCCGTACGACAAGGAGAGGATAGAAAAAGAGAAAGGAATCCTCACGTCATACGGCCTCAGGAGAAAGAAGGAGCTCTGGCGCGCTGAAAGCATACTCAGAAACCTCAGAAGGAGGGCAAGAAGCCTTCAGGCGTCCCCGGACAAGCTAAAGGAGCAGGGGCTCTATGCCAAGCTTGCGATGCTCGGCATAAACGTCAAGACTCTTGACGAAGTTCTCGGGATACCGCTTGAGCAGATCCTTGACAGGAGGCTTCAGTCCGTTGTCGCAAAGAAAGGCCTTGCCAACACGATGAAGCAATCGAGGCAGCTCATAATTCACGGCCACGTCATGATAGAAGGCAGAAAAACCAAGTGGCCAAGCTATCTTGTGCCCACGTCGCAGGAAGCTTCCATAAAGCTTGAAGAGTCGATAGCCGCCAAGATAATAGCTAAGATAAACGAAACTGACGCCAAGCCGGCAGAAGGTGCATGATGATGAAGCAGAAATTCGCAATAGCCAGCATATATTCTTCCATGAACAATACCATAATCCACATCACGGACGTTACAGGCGCCGAAACCATCGCAATATCCTCCGGCGGCCAGGTCTCGGACAAGGACATGAACAAGGGCAAGGCGTTCACGGCCATGAAGGCCGTTAGGAAGGTCGCGGAAAAGGCCCATGCACAGGGCGTCACTAATCTGCACATCAGGATAAGGGCGCCGGGCGGCACGAAGTCCAAGATACCCGGTCAGGGCGCGCAGCCTGCTATAAGGGCGCTGGCGCGAAGCGGCTTCAGGATATCCTCAATTGAGGATGTGACGCCGATGCCTCACGACAGCATGAGAAAGAAGGGCGGCCGCAGGGGAAGACGAGTATAAGCGCAGCCAATGAATCGCGAATGAACCCTTTAAAAGATTTTCATTCACATTAAATGTGATAATGATGGAACTCAAGATTCTCGAAAAATCTCCGGAAGCCGTGAGGTTCATTCTTTCCGATTCCGACAACGGAATGGCCAACGCCATAAGAAGGACTCTTATCGGCGGCGTGCCCGTGCTTTCCATCGAGGAGGCTGACGTTGAAAACAACAATTCCGGGCTTTTCGACGAGGCGCTCGTCCGAAGGCTGAGCCTCATACCTCTTGTGTTTGATCCCAAGATGTACAACCTGCAGTCCGAATGCAAGTGCAACGGGGAAGGCTGCAGCCGCTGCCAGATGGTACTTGTCGCGGAAAAGGAAGGGCCCTGCACGGTCAAGGCGGGCGACATGAAAAGCACCGACCCGACTGTAAAGGCCGCTGATCCTGACATCCCGATAGTGGAGCTCCTTGAAGGGCAGAAGCTTAAGTTTGAGGCCACTGCGCGCATTGGATTCGGCAGGGACAAGGCGAGAAACCAGGCTGCAATAGCGGGCTATCAGAATATTTATCTTGTCAAGGCCGAAGGCAAAGCCAAGCCTTGCGAAGCCCATACAATTGAGAAAAAAGGCGCCAACGTGAAGCTTGCGCCGATGGACGGATGCGCGCAGTGCATAAAATTCCTTGAAGGCAATGAAGCCAAGCACGACGAGACGTCATTTGTATTCAATGTAGAAACGGCATCCGGCCTGGAGGTCCTGAAGATCCTCGACATGGCGCTTGGGCGCATAGAGCAGACCGCCGAAGAATTCATCGCCGAAGCGAAGAAATTAATAAAGTAATTCGATTCTTTCTGCAATCATGCAGGTTTTTGCGCATGAAGCATCACAGCTTCGGCGCTTGCTGATAATATTTTTGCCACTCGCGTATTACATCATCCCGCTTTCAGGGCATATACTGGTTTAGTTCCTTTAATTCTGCTAAACGCAGAGGCTCTATGCAGTCTATTATTCTCTCAATGCCGCTCGCGTCTCGCTGAGACTCCTCGAGTAAAATACCATTCCAATAATATTCGTGGCGTGGTCTTCCGTGCCATCCAGAAATTGCGTCTTTATTATTTGCACCATTTAAATCAATAATATCCAATTAAAATGCAAGCGGGGGTTCCCGAGCGGCCAAAGGGGCAGGACTTAAGACCGTGAAGAAATCCTGTGGCTTAGTGCCTTCGCAGGTTCAAACCCTGCCCCCCGCATCACGGTGCAATGTGAATTACATACGGAGACGCGTACAAGTTTTATAGACAAAAAGAAGGCGGTAAACATGGTTGAAATGAAAGAAATAAACGGGGAGAAAATATCTGTTTGTCAAGAATGCGGACTCGGCTACAGGGAATCGCAATGGGCTGAAAAATGCGAAAATTGGTGCGAAGAACATCATAGTTGCAGCATTGAAATCACAAAACATGCCATTGATGTTAAATAAGTTCATTGAATAGCGTGTTCAAATATCTTGCACGGCATTAACGATATGTGCCCGGCCCCAATGGGCAAACCAGATTGGTTGCCTCGGCATGTATCCTGTCTGCATCTTCTTCCAGAACCGGTCCTGCGAGCGTGAATTCCAAATCAAAAATGCCCGAGTCTTTGGCCCGGAAAATTACCATAGAGCCGGACTGTGACGCATAGCCTGCTACGCCGCCCATTTGGATAGTTCTTATGCCTGTCGTCAGATTATCAAAGTATTCATCCCGACTCCTATTATAAATCAGCCTGCAGTCTATATCCTCTATTATCATGGTCAGCGGCGGATATGGCGTGGGAGCATGATATGGAGCGGTTTTCTGCGTAGGTGAAATCGTAGGATACTGCGTCGGCACGGATTGCGCTTGGCCGCACGCTGCTGCCGCCATCGCGACCCCTAAAATCATTCCCGCCAAAGGCGTTTTGAAATTCATCTATAGCATCTCTCCAAAATGCATATAAAGTGTATATAATGTCGGCAATGCCAGACATGAGCAGCTGCAATGCATTTAAATCTTCTTGCGAAAAGTAAAGGCTGATAAACATGATGATACTGGACGGGAAAAACGCCGTGCTCGGAAGGCTATCCTCTGCTGCGGCAAAGAGCCTTATAAAGGGCGAGGAAGTCGCGATACTCAACGCAGAAAAGATAATAATAACGGGCCCGAGGAAAGCTATCAAGGGAAAATATCTTGAGCGGGCGCAGAGGGGCTCCAAGTATTCAGGCCCGTACTTCTACAGGTCGCCTGAAAGGCTCGTGAGGCGCACGATAAGGGGCATGATGCCTTACAAAACCAACAAGGGCAGGGCAGCCATGAAGAATCTTTCAATTCACGTCGGCATGCCCGAAGAGTACAAGAGCAAGGAAGCGGTTAAGATGGAGAAGAACATCAAGTCTTCATTCTTATACATGGAAGAAGTGGCGAAAGCCGTCGGGTGGAGAGGCTAATGGCCAAGAAGAAAAGCATGCTTGCCACGGGAAAGAGAAAGAAGGCCGTGGCAAGGGCCATCATAACGGACGGCAAGGGCGTTGTGAGAATAAATTCCGTTCCTATTGAAAACATCCAGCCGCGATACAAGCGCATGAGGATGCAGGAGCCGCTGCTCCTTGCAGGCGACGCGGCAGGAGCCGTTGATATTGACGTTTCTGTTGCAGGTGGCGGCGTCTGGGGGCAGGGAAATGCCGCCAGGACCGCCATAGGCAATGCCCTTGTGGAATGGACCAAGGACAAGAAGCTCAAGGAACTTTACGCCGAATACGACCGCTCCATACTTGTCTCGGATGCAAGAAGGACCGAGCCCCACAAGCCATCCCGCTCAAAGGACGGGCCAAGGGCTTCAAAGCAGCAGAGCAAGCGATAAATATGGGATGGAACAAGTGATACCATGATAATACCGATACGTTGCATGTCGTGCGGCAAGCCCATAGGCGGCTTGTGGCAGAAGTTCAAGGAGAGGAACGGCGGCGCCAATCCGGGCAAGCTGCTTGATGAGCTGGGCGTGAAGAGATACTGTTGCAGGGCGCTGCTCATGACGCATGTGGACAAGTTGCAGGACATAGCCAAATTCAGGGCTTAGATATGCGGAAGCTCCATCAGCATTTTCTTTCCGGTTCATCCATACTAAACGAAGAAGTTGCGCTCGCCCGCCTGAAAAAGGGGGATGTCGTTTTGGAAATAGGGGCAGGCCCCGCTTATCTGACCCGAAAGCTCGCGGCCAAGGCAAACGTCCTTGCGGTCGAGAAGGACGCAAAGTTCATTCCTGTTCTGCAGGGCATGAATAACGTTCAGGCCTTTCACGAAGACGCCCTCGCTTTCTTGAAGAAAGACCGCTCGTTTAACAAGGTAGTGTCTAATATACCTTATTACATTTCCCAGCCGCTGCTTCTTTCCATTCTCAGGAAGAAATGGGAAATCTGCGTTCTCCTTGTGCAGAAGGAATTCGCGGAAAAGGCGCTTTCGCACGACAAGCTGGGGCTACTGGTACAAGACTGCTGCGACGCGGAAATCGCCGGATTCGTGCCGGCTGAAGCGTTCGCCCCGAAAGGCATAGACTCCGCTTTCCTCGTCCTGCGCCAGAAAAAGCCCATGGACAAAAAACTCTGGGCGTTCCTCCGCCGTGCATATTCCATGAAGAACAAGAACGCAAGCGCCCTGCCCGGCTGCCCCGAAAACCTCAGGGTGAAGAAAATCCATATGCTTTCCCTTGACGAACTGAAGGAAATCGCGGCGAAGAACGCTTAAATTTTCTTCGGATTATAGTGTTTTATGGTATCTATTATACTAAGAGAAATCCCTAAGCAGATTGAAGATTCTCACATGCTTCCTGATATCATAACGGATCAGCCACGCTTCATGAGTACGCCTCCATGGGAAGCTCCTAAATCATATATATTCAGCGACGTCAGCTTTGAGCCCTATCCTATCGGCGGACCTGCTTATATGGCGGGAAATGTTCTTGGAAGGGTAGTATACATTCCTTCCCATCCTAAGAGCTACAAACTGGATTCTTTACATAATCGATTTGCAGGTGCGGAAATATACATTCCCGGTATGCCGGAAGGAGAAGGCTATGTAATAGGGGGAATAAAACCGTCACCTGCTGCGCAAATCGGCAATTTTAATGATATATATCTTCCGCCTGTCCAGAAAGGCGAAGGCTTTCTCGCCGAAGAAGATTTTCGCGATTTAGGAACGCCTGCATGGCTTAATTTTCCGAGTATCTACAGTGCCGATAATGCAGTGCAGAAATATCTGGATGACGCAGCGGCTACGGTAAAAAATGAAGACAGGTTGGGGCTCAGGTCCCATCAGACCGGCAGCATAACGGTATATCCCAAAGAGAATGACGCTGCATTGGGCGTCACCGGAATAAGGATGGGACCAAAAGGCGCATACGCCGATTCCTTGGAGATAAATGAAGATATACTCAATGGCGCTATAACGAATCCTGAAGTATACCTTGACGAGCTATACAGGGTCGCCAAACATGAACTACGGCACGTCGATTCAGCCGAGCTTGCAGGATATGCCGACGTACCTGAGGATATATCAAGGATGGTCATGGAAGGCTATGCCGAGTATCGCGGCATGATAAATGGCAAGAATGTTCCAGAAGCGCTCTCGATTTTCAGGACAAGCCCGTACAAGCCCGAGATACTCGCAGCAGCGGAAATAGATCATGCATACGTGGGTCTGGACGGGAAAAACACCGGTTATAGGGCTTTCATCAATGACATAGTTGAACAAAAGTCAATGAGAGCAGGCCTTGCACAATTTGCCAGGTCAATAAAGTTTCACCAGAATTGAACGTGATAGTTTTGCCGATAAAATGACGTGAATCCCGCTGCAGTCAAACCTGTAAGCAGGCGTCCTGATTCACGCGCAAAGAAATTAACCGATTATTATTTTGTTCTTGCCCTTGAATTTTTCTCCCGTCTTGCTCAACTTGGGTATGTAACCCTGCTCAAGAAGCTGTATTTCGCGGGCGTCTTTTACCGGCCTCATGTCTTTGGACGGCCTTTCTTCTTCCTGCGCGTCTTCCAAAATCTCTTCTTTTTTATCCATCCGGAACACCGCACTAACTCCACGTTCAAACTATAAAAAGAAATGCCGGCACCGGGTGGGATTTTTCGTTTCCCATGTTATGTTATGGAGCGGCCGGACTTAAAGATTTAATAATTCGCGCCAATGACACTCATGCTTCTGAAGAAATACGAGCCCGCTTCTCTGGACGGCATAATAGGCAATGCCGAGGTGGCGCGGGGCGTGGAAAAATTCATACGCGAATGGAAAGGGGGGGCACTTATGATTTCCGGGTCGCCGGGCACGGGCAAATCCCTTTCGGTGAAGCTCGCATCCAGAGCCGCACGAGCGGAACTTGTGGAATCAAGCGCCGCAGACGACCGCTCTCTAAAGGGCATGCAGGGCACGCTGAAAAACGCGGCCGGGCAGCAGAGCCTGATAGGCAGGAAAAAAGTCATCCTTATAGAGGATCTTGACATGATCGATTCCGTCAAGGCCGTTGAGGAGATATTGAAATCATCGAAATTCCCTGTCATACTGATTGCAGCTGACCCTTATTCCAGGAAGCTACGGAACCTGAGAGCCCTTTCCTCTCCGGTCGCGTTCAAGAGGGTGCGCCACGACAGCATAGCGAAGCTGCTGAGGGTCATACGCGACAAGGAAGGGCTGAAAACCAGCGATGCGGCATTGTCTCACATATCGCGGGTGGCGGGCGGCGACGTGCGGGCGGCGATCATAGACATGGAATCGCTGGCAGACGAGAAAAACATCGGCCTCAGGGATTCCGAGAACGGCATATTCGAGACCGTGAAAATAATTTTCAAGACGAGAAGCATGGAGAACGTTCTTTCCGTTCTTCGCAGCAGCGAGAAGCCTCCGGAGGACGTTTTGCTCTGGCTGGAGTGGAATTTGGCCGAAGAATACGAGAAGCCGGAAGAGATATGGAAAGCACTGGATTCCCTGTCGAAAGCCGACCTGATAGCGGCGCGCATAATGAAAAGGCAGGCTTGGTCGCTCGCCAAATACCCGGTCCTGGGGGCCGTGGGCGTGGCGCTGGCCAAGCGCGAGATGTACAAGAAGTTCATGCGCTACTCCTATCCGAGGGCGTATGCCCCGAGAAAAGATAATTCAAAACTTTCCTCGATCCTCCACATCTCCTCCCGCAGGGTCCGCGAATACGCGCCCCTGCTGAAGGCGATGGCGAAAAAATCAGCCCTTCCCGAAGGCATAGAAAAAGAGGATGTGGAAGGCTTATAGGACGAACTGCCGTGTTCCCGTCAATACCACGCTTCGCAATACTACATAGTTCCCGCTTGATACCGAGCCTATGTCGAATTCGGTCGCGCCCGCCGGAACCGTGAATGTCTTGGAAGCGACAGACTCGCCTGCGACGCTGCTGTATACGTCAGCTTGGACATTAAACTCATAATTTACCGGAATTCCGATTTCTGCCTTGCCCCTGCCTTCTTGTATAATCAATGACGACACGACAGGCCTCCGGCCTTCCCAGACTTCCATGTTGTCGGACTGCAAAAGCAGCAGTTTCTTGCTTATCGCATTGCTCGTACAATCCACGTCATATATCATCGCCAGCGCTATGCCTTTCGACATCATCTCCTGCGACATGAAATATTCCAGTTCCTCCATGTCCTTCTGCTTGGTCGCGCAATCCGCATTCGACGCATGGACGTTGGCTATAGACTCGTTGATTGAATAGAAGTAATAGCTCTGGTCGTTTAGCTGCACGGCAGACGTGTCAGCGGCAAAATAGCCGCGGAAAGTGAATGATATGGCGAGCAGCGCTCCGGAGATTATGACCGCGGATATTATGAACCACTGGCCTTTAGATGCGGATGACCTGCGCATGGGACACCCCTCCTATTTCAAGTACCATCGACTTGTCCACCGTGCCGTCCCTGGCAAGAAGCGCCACTATCCTCTTCCCGACGGCGTTTATCATCGCGGCACGGGATGCGAGTTCCGGAATCTCATCTTCGGAACACAAATTCCCGCCGTAAAAGTCATGCGTGACTTCTATTGAAAGCTCCCCTTCCTCGAACGCCTTGCCCACTACATCGTCATCGGCTATCGCCAGTATGCTCTGGCTTCCGGCGGCATGCAGCTTGTAAGAAAATGCCATGAGATTATTTCCCGAAGGGAATATAAAAAGAGGCTGCTACTATGGGCTTTGCACGAAAAGTAGCCAATGAACACAAGATGTTGCGATTTTAGAACGTCAAAATACAACCGGTTGACCGATTTTGGACTTTAGGTGCAAAGCCGCTACTATGCGCCCGTGCCATTATGAAATGAATGGCATAAAAATTTCCCGGGGGAATATCAAAAGAGGCTGCTACAGCTTCCTTCCCGTCTTCCTTGCGCCGCAGGCCTCGCATTTGATCGTGACTATCTTTCCTTCTTCGACCATGTTGGTGTCAGGCTTGCCGCATTCCTGGCAGAAGACGTATTCCTTTGCATACTCTTCTATTTTCTGCTTTATCGGGCCCGGGTAAAACTTGCCCTGCAGCAGCAGCTCCGTGCCTCTCGTGCTTCCCGGCGCCGCCAGCTCCTTGAACAGGAACTTGGACAGGTGCTTGGGGTCCCTTCTCAGGGCCTTGGCTATCTCACTGAAATTTTTGATGGAAGTCTGCTTGCCCGTGGCCACGTCGGCCAGGGGAATCTCGAACCTTTCCTTGTTCTCCGCCTTCGGCATTTTTTCCCTTGCCCTTTTCAGCATGTCCGCATAATCCATACGATCACCTAAGCATAATCCTTTAAATTGGGATCGGCATATTTCTCCCTTGCCGATTTTATGGTTCCTGTGACGCCAATCGCCTTGATTATTGCGCGGGATTCCCCTACTATCGACACCATGGCCAATGCCGCCCGGACGTCTTCGACGTATGCGTTGCCGCATCTCAAGACCCCTTTCTGCTTTCTTCCGTCATAAAGGTTGGGTATTATCCATATCCTTGCCTCGGATATGTGCGCTTCGCCCAGCGTGGAAAGGAACGAGTTCCACGCCGTCGCGGAAAATTCCTTGAATTCCACGGGCGATTCGGATATTATCTCGAATATTATATATCTCTTCTTGGGCCTCATGCTTGGCGGCAGCATCCTCGGTTCATTCATTGACGACCACCCCTTCCCACTTCTTTCCTGAAAGCCTTTGCCTGTTGCCCATCACTATCTGCTGCGGCACCGTGCTTGCGCTCGCTATGGCATCGGGCAGTTCCATGCCCACCATGGCCGCAACGGCAGCCAGCTCCCTGCCCGCGCGCATTCCCCATTTCGTTGCCGCGCCTGAAAACGTCACCACGGGAGCCCCGAACTTTCTGCAGAGCAAAACGTTTCTTCTTATCCCTTCCAGAATCCTGACCCGCCTTTTCCTATAATTCTCAAGGATTTCCCGGAAGTTTATCTCTATGGCAACGTTGTTTTCCTTGGCCGCCTTCACGCACACGTGATCAAGGCCCGAATCCTTCCTGCCTTTGCCCGGATGGCACAAAACGTCTATCATGGCGTTCTCGCACGCAGCCCTGTTGACCTCGTAATCGCCGCCGGAAACCATCAGCACCTCGTAAGAGTCCCTGTATCTTCTTGCCTCTTCCATGAGCTGCTGGGGGTTCTTGGCCTCTATAATATAGCACGAAACCATGTCCATCTCAGTTGCCGGCTTTTCGCGAAGGCCCTCAACGCCGATGCCGCGCAGGCCGAGCTTCCGCGCCATGGCTATCATCTCGTCCGTCGTATTCTCTCCTGTAGTCAGGGACGAATACGTATGCAAGTCATAGTAGTCCATTAACCTACGCCTGATAAAAGTAGTCAGGGAAGCTTAAAAAAGCGCCTAAACTTTCCTGCTTATTCCAAGCTTAGAGGGCTTCGGATATTTCTTGCCTGTCTTGCCCTTCCTGCCCTGCGATGTCAGGCCGCGGAAAGCCCTTCTCCTTTGCGACGTGATCCAGCTGATGTGCCTGTCATTCTTTATCACGGGATGGCTTCTGTCAACAAGTATGATCTCATAGAACTTGTGCATTCCGGTCTCGCCGGCATAATAAGAGTTCAAAACTTCCATGTTCGGATATTTTCTGGCGGCCCTTCTTTCGAGAATGGCCTGCGCGCTGTGCTTTGGCGTGAAGAACGTGCCCATCTTGGAGGGCTTCCTGCCTTTCCTGGCCCTCGGCCTTATCCTGCCGCCTTTTCCTATTTTTGCCTTGACTATGACGAACCCCTGCTTGGCCTTGTATCCGAGCGCCCTTGCGCGATCCAGCCGCGTCGGCCTTTCGATGCGCTCAAAGCTCTCTTCTTTCATGGCTCTGACCGAAGCTTTGTATATTTGTTTTGGTTTCTTCCAGAGTTCCCTGACCGACGAATAAAGGCTCATGATATCACCATTAAGTAACCGTGTAAAGAATATAAAACTAACTTTCTATAGCATACTATGCATTCCGCTGCCAAGATTCTGATCGGCATGCTTATTCTTGCCGCGGGCATCTACTGGTATCTTGGCCCGATTCTCGGCCACTTCTCAGGGGACCCGGTATTTCACATAAGGCCGACGTACGCTTTTGCCGTGCTCTTCTCCGGTTTATTCGGGATGGGGCTCATATTCGTCGGCTTTGTCATAGCATGGATAGAATACGAGGACCTTAAATGGGCCAAGCAAACGAAAAGAACGGCAGGCAAGAGATAATAATATTTTAACTACTTTTAAGGTATAAAAATACAAAGCTTTAAATATTCAAGACTGTCCTATAGATGTATGAAGCCAAAGAGGTCTTGTCATGGCGGTCAATAATATAGAAGAGCATCATGCGCGAATAAAGGATAAATTTACTGTTCATAACGAAATAGTAAAAGCTTCCCTCCATGCCATAGGACATTACACCCTGCAATCTGAAAGACCCTCCCTCCTCGTCTTAGGCGGTATAGCACTTCAGCTTCATGCAATAGATGCATATCCCGGCCTCACCCGACCCACTCACGACTTGGATCTTGACATAAATACATCGCTGAAAAAAAGCGAATATAGGGCGCGCATAGGTGAGCCCCTCGCTGCCCGATTAAATGCCTACAATCCCCAAGTGAAAACTTCAGATACTTACACAGTGATGCTTCAGGATGCGGACGGCACGCCATTCTTCATTCACGCGCCGCATTATAATACATCAGGACTATATAATCGAAAGAGACCTGCCATTGAAAGACGCCTTGCAAACGCATCCAGCATACAGATTCCTGCCGAGTGGAATAGCGCGGAAAATGAAAGCGGATCCAGCGGCGCCTATAGAATCCGCATAGCGAGGCCTGAGGACATCGCCGCTGACAAGACAAGAAGGATCATTCAAAGCTCTGCTGTCATGCCCGAAAATCTCAACCATGATTATCATGCTCTTCTAAACAGGGATTGGGGCGCCCTTGCCGGGCAGGAACTCGCCGAAAAGCTCGATTCAACGATTAACATGAAACTCTCCCTCCCTGCATATCACGATGCCGGAAAATCCATATATCGCAACGCGCGCATGCAATATAACGTGATGAAGGATTTGTTTGACATAGCCTTGATTTCAAAGCTCATGGCAGGAAAAACTATAGAATTCGATGAATTCTATTATGACAGTATCCTGCATGAGTAAGTAACTATTCACATTCCCCCTGCAGTGTATGCCGCTTTATATTTTGAATCCAATCTTCATTCATGGACGTCAAGTCAAGGACCGCACCGCCTGTCTTCGTTTCACTTGCCATAAGGAGCGCCTTGCAGGAAATGGGCGATTCGTTCTTCGGGCCGTCATCCTCCATATTCGTCGGCAACCACGGCTATCCTGACGTGTTTGTAGGGCCGATGGCATCCATGGAATACTCTGCCGAACAGGATAATCCGGCCCAGTGGTTCGGGAAAGGCTATTATGACATAATCAAGCTGCGCTCGTCGCTTCTCCGGAGCAAATACAGGCATTCGGTGCATACCCCGTCGAAGTTCGTTGAATACAACCAGGAGCTTGCGCTCGCCTCCTCGCCTACCGATGTGGAGCTTTCATTCCACGGCAAGCCCGGCCATAGGATGGCGATATCGTCTTACGTTCAGCCTATGGGGCCGTCCGTGACGATAGACAGCATGCGGCTTGTGCAGAACCCAAAAATTTCCAGAAAAGTCGACGACATAGTTTCAGACGACCTGAAGGCCGCTGACGCGGGCTTTCTTCTTTACAAATCCGGAATTGACGTTTACAGGCTTACCAATATACTGTCGTCCGGGGCGCTGGGCATCTCGAAAAAGATGGTCCCCACGCGCTGGTCTATCACGGCATCGGATGATATAGTCGCCAAACAACTGATGAAAGAAATACGGCTGTTTCCCGAAATTGAGGAATGCCTTGCGTATGAATCAGAATATATGGACAATCGCTTCGTCATTCTTCTCTTGCCCGGAGCGTGGGAATTCGAGAATTTCGAGGCATGGCATCCCGGGAGCAACTGGTCGTTTTCCGATGCCGTGGAAATAGCCGCGGAATACGAGCCCTTTTCCGGGCGCAAGGATTATGCAAGCACCGAAGCCGGAGGATATTATGCGTCGCGCATCGGAGTCGCTGAAGCGGTTCATGCCATGAAAAAGCAGTGCAAAGCCGTCGTGTTCCGGGAGATAGGCGGAGGCTATACTGTGCCGCTTGGTGTCTGGGTCGTCCGCGAAACGGTCCGCAATGCGTTCAAGGCCGGCCCCAAGCGATTCGCGTCAAAAGCAGAGGCTCTTGAATACGTTAAAACAAGAATACGCCTGCCTTTGGCGGAATACCTGAAAAGAAGCGTCGTGCTGCGCCAGAGAAGCGTGAAAGATTTTGTTTAGTCCATGTACAATGAATCAAGCTTTGTGCCGTCAGGCACTTCCTCCATGAACATGTCGAAATCTCCGATAACTCTTTGACCCTGATAGCAAACGCCTATGAGGTGCTTCCTGTTCCCTTCATCCCCATACCGATCCGTCACCTTATAGGCAAACTCGCCGGCTGAAATAATGATGTCCCCATTGCGCCCTAAACCGCCTTGGGCAATATAACTGCCGGAATCCGTTTGGATTGCACCCCAAGGCGGAACGCGATGATCTGAATCTATATGCAAAGTCCCTTGGAAAATTTCAGGCCCGTTTATGCCGTTGATTCTCCCGCCAATGATGTACATAGTTCTCACGTCTTTGATGAGAAAACTATTTATTATTTCACTTCCGTATCTAAAATCTATATGTTGTTTTCTTCCGCCGCGGCGGAGTTCCCCGCGGCATCCGAGTGGCTCAATATTGACAGGCCTCTCAGCATGAAAGCCCTCGAGGGCCATATCGTCGTTCTTGACTTCTGGACATACTGCTGCATCAATTGCATCCACATGCTGCCGGACATCAAGATGCTGGAAGAGGACTACGCCGGCCGGCCGGTCGTGTTCATAGGCGTGCATTCCGCAAAATTTGAAAATGAAAACGACGTCAATAACATACGATCGGCGGTCCAAAGATATGAAATAGCGCATCCGGTTGTCGTGGACAGGGACCATCGCATATGGAATGCTTACAAGGTTACTGCATGGCCAACGATAGTGATAATAGGGCCTGACGGCAAGATCGCATACAAGCGGTCAGGCGAGGGGCAGTTGCAGGACATCGATGCCATGATAACCGCGCTTCTCAAGAGAAAGGACGTTGTCGGCGAAAAAATTCCGATAGCCATCGCTCCCAAAGTAACGAAAGGCGTCCTTTCGTTCCCGGGAAAGATTGATTACAGGGACGGCGTCCTTGCGATAGCGGACTCGAACCATCACAGGATTCTGGTCGCCGAGCTGGCAGGCGCGACCGCGAAGGTCATCCACGAAATAGGCTCCACGACGGAGGGCATGATGGACGGAAGCTTTGCAAACGCCATGTTCAGCAGGCCCCAGGGCGTCGCCATCGGCAAGGACTGCATATATGTGGCCGACACCGAAAACCATGCGATACGCCTCATAGACCTGAAGACAAAGGCTGTGGAAACGGTCGCCGGCACGGGAGAACAGTCGAAAGGCGAGCCCCGCAAAGGAAAGCTCAATTCCCCGTGGGACGTGCTGTTTCGCGACGGCAAGCTCTATATAGCCATGGCAGGCTCCCATCAGATATGGGAAATGGATGCAGGAACGAGGCGGCTTGCAGCTTACGCCGGAACGTCGGCTGAGAACATAATTGACGGGCCCAGGCATTCCGCGTTCCTTGCCCAGCCGTCGGGACTTGCAACCGACGGCGAATTCCTCTATTTTGTCGACAGCGAGGTGTCTGCCTTGCGCCGCGTCCGTTTCTCCTCCGGAGCCGTTGAGACGCTGATAGGAAAAGGCCTCTTCGTCTTCGGCCACGCCGACGGCACGTTCGGCAATGCCCTGCTCCAGCATCCGCTCGGCGTGGATTACGCGAACGCGAAGGTGTATGTCGCCGACACCTATAACCACGCAATAAGGGAGGTCGACCTCAAAAACCGCACGGTATCCACGCTGATAGGAAGAAAGCCGTCCAATGTCTGCACGGTAGCCGGCAGCGAATGCGATTCCCTCCCGCTTTACGAGCCGAACGACGTCGTCGCACTCGGCGACGCGCTGCTGATAGCGGACACAAACAACCATCTCATCCGCCTCTTCAGGGACGGCACGCTCACCGATGTGGAAATCGTTTTTTAGCCAATCCGCCGGGATATCTTTAAATAACTCGAAGTCCTCTAATTTTCAGCAAACAAAAACACAAGGAGGTAATCACAAATGGTAGAATTTGAAACCATAACATCCGAGGAAATAAAATTCGGCGAGAACAAGTTCCTTGAAGTCGCCAGGAAAAAGGCCAAGACCGAAGAAGGCGAGAACGTCTTCATATCGCTGAGCAGGGGCTTCTTCACGAAGGAAGGCGAAAGAAGGTACAACAAGTCGTTCGCCATACCGGTTGACGAAAGCGTCATAAACTTCGTCGCGGAAACTCTGAAGAAGGTGTAAGATGCTTTTCTCCGAGGCCGTGAAAATAACCGGGGAAAGCGAAAAGGCCAGGCGCCTTGAAAATTATTTCCTGGGCTCCTTGTTCGCTTCTGTGCACGGAAGCATAGGCGAATGGACCCTCCATTTTTATGATCCTAAAACCCATAAGACGGTGAACTGCACCGTCCATGAAAACCGCACGGTGGAACTGGAAGCCGAATCGCCTGCCTTGGGCAGGCTGGAGAAGCTCGACATCTCCCGGGTGAAAATATCCCCGGATGAGGCCGTGCAAGCCGCACTGGCGGACTACAGCATGCCCCCCGTCCAGACGCTTCTCACCCTCGCGATGAAGGCCGGGGCGCCCGTATGGACCGTGAGCCTTATATCGGCGGCGCTTTCCGTAAGTTCTTACGACGTGTCGGCCGAAGACGGCTCGATAAAGGAAAAGCGCATCGCAAGCATGATGCAAAGGTTTAATTCAGCGGGGCGCAATTAATAGAGATGTTCACGCCCCAGGTTTACGGCTCATGGCAGGACGTCCAGTGGGAAAAATACGACGAGTTCCTGCGCATCATGGGGAGGGACTTTTTCTCGTCCATGCTTGAGAAGCGTGTGCTGGACATAGGGTCCGGTTCCGGCTATCTGGAGCGCTTTCTTGTCAGCAAGGAGTTTGACGTGAAGAACGTGATTTCCCTCGATATCCGCAGGGACTTCATGAAGAAAGTTGACAAGGAAAATCTGGTAGTCGGCGACGGAAAATTCCTCCCTTTCAAGAACGGCCGCTTTGACGCCGTGATTTCCGTGGACACCATGCATTTGGTAAAAGATACGGATTTTGCCCGCGTATTGAAGCCCGGCGGCCTCGCGCTTCTCTCGGTCTTCTTCTCCCACGGCGTTTACGAAGAGAGAAGAAACCTGCTCCGTTCCCTCCTCGCCGATTTCCAGATAATATTCGAGTTCGAGATCCACGGCAAGGAAAAGGAATACGTCATCCTCGCAAGGAAAGCGGTTCAATGATTTTGCATTGTATAGCCAATGACAGAAGCATTCGGGCAAGATTCTGTCTTTGCTATGTGTAGAGAATGCCTGAAAACCAATGTCATCTGCTATAGAAAGCGCCGCTCGGAGGCAGCCAAAGCCGTGAAGATGATTCCCTGATCACATCTTTTCAAGCGGCTTTATTCCCAGAAGATTGAGGCAAATCCCGATGACGTTCTTGACCGCCGCGACTAAGGCAAGCTTTTCCGCTTCATCCTTGGAGCCGATTATTTTCTCATCGTGATAATAGGCGTTGAACATAGATGCCAATTCAAAAACGTAGTTTGCCACTATGTTCGGCTTCAGTTCCTCCGCGGCCTTCTGCGCAGCCCCGGGAAATTCCGCAAGCTTGCGTGCAAGCCCCGTCTCCTTCTCCGAAAGCCCGCCGGCCTTGGGCTCCTTCCCGGCCTTTCTTAAAATGGACGCGGCCCTTGCATGGGTATACTGAAGATAAGGGCCTGTATCGCCTTCAAGCGATGCCGCTTCCTTTATGTCAAAGGAAATTTCGGATGCAGTCCCGTACTTGAGGAAATAATACTTTGCCGCCCCGATTGCGCCCGCTTCGGCTATCTCTTCCTTGAGATTTTCATCGTGATCCTCTTTTGCAACATAATTCCCCAGTATGGCCTTCTTTAGCTCTTGAAGCAGCCACTCGCCTTCTATGACGTTGCCAAGCCGTGAGGACATCTTGCCGTCCCGCAATTTTACCCAGCCATAAGCCAGATGTAACTGTTTATCCTTGTATTTCTGGTCGAGGAGCTCTTCGACCTTGAACGTCACCTTGAAGAAGCTGGCCTGTTCAGGCCCGACTACATGTATGCACTTGTCTATTTTCCCAAACTCGGTAAATTCTAGCTCGGCGAGGCCAAGCTCTTTGGCTTCATATGTCGGAAAGCCCAGGCTGTTTATGAATACGCGCTTGTCAAGACCATGCGGTTCGCCGTCAAATATTACTGCGCCATCGCTCTCTTTGAGTATCCCCTTCTTCAGCGCATCCTGGGATATCTTGAGCCCTTTTTCAGCAACTTCGGATTCGAAAAACAGCCTGTCATATCTTGTATAGACCCTCCCATATATTCTTGCAAAATAATCCAGGCTCCACTGGCGGGTTTCCTGCCAGAGCTTCATTATGCCCGGATCTTTCTTGTATATTTTCGCATTGATTTCTATTATTTCTTTTTTCGCGTTTTCATCTTCTTCGTATGACTTGCTGCCTTTTGCATAAGCCTTGCCCAGGAAGCGTATCTTCTCGTCAAGGCCCTTTATCTTCTTTACGTCTTCCTTGCCTATGCCCCACAGGCATTTTGCTATATGCAAGCCCACGTCTCCCTGGTAGTTTGCCCGTATGACTTTCACGCCCGAATACTCTAGCATTCGCGCCACGGATTCACCGGTAATTATGTTCCTTAAGTGCCCTATATGGAAGAGCTTGTGCGTATTCGGATGCGCAAACTCCACAATAACCTTGCCCTTTCCATTTCCTTTGCCATACTCTTTTTCTGACGCACTTGTTATTATTTCTTCCGATAGCTTGTCCCAGTTGGCGTAAAAATTCACATATGATCCTTCAGCCTTGATTTCTTTTATCAAGGTAAATTTGTTTTTTGAAAATTCTTTTGCGAGCGAAACGGCTATTTCCTGCGGCGCTTTGCGAAGTTCCCTTGCAAGCGAGAAGCACGGCATGGCCAAATCCGCCTTTATTTCCTTTGGAGGCGTTTCCAAAAGCGTATTGTAATTGCCTGCTATTTGCCTCGACTCTTCCCGGAATTTCTCGAGCGTCATGGTATCACTTCTTTGGCAGTGTTTTTAATATTATCAGCGCGAACCCAAAACAATATCCGATATCTCAGAAAGAGTATTTGTCCCACCAGACGTCAGCAAAACTATGACTTTTTTACCGGAAATGTTGAGCTTCCAGACGCCTGCAAATGCAGATGCAGACGTAGGCTCCATTACCAAGGATTCCTCAATTAACATATGCCTTAAGGCGCTCTTTATCTCACCTTCATTCACCTCTAATACAGAACCCTTCGATTCCTTCAATGCACGCAATGCTTTTGGCGAAGAGTACGATTCGGTTGCTACGATACCTTCAGCAACGGAATCAGCAATGTTGCTTAAAATCTCATAATCATTTCCACTTTCCATGGCGCTTTTGAGCGGCGAAGCTCCTTCGACCTGCACTCCTATCATTTGCGGAAGCTTCGCGATTTTTTTCATCTGCGCGATTTCCTTGAAGCCTGACCATATGCCTGCAAGATTAGATCCATTACCGCACGGAACGATAATCTTATCCGGCATCCCTACCTTTTCGTATATTTCCCAAGCGATTTTTTTGCTTCCTGCGGATTTGAACGGGTTTAAGGTGCAATTCCACCCCGAAATATTTTCGTCCAGAATTTTTCTATAAACCGCTTCATATGTTCCTGCCATTTCCACTATTTTTCCTCCAAAAAGCTGTATCATTTTCTTTTTACCTTCGGATGCATGATCGGGGATATAGCACGTGCAACGTATTCCAGCCACCTTTGCGTATGCTGAAAGGGATATTGCGGCATTGCCGGACGATATTGCAAAAACATCCTTTATACCAAAATCAACCGCCTTGTCTATCAATACAGCACTCTCCCTATCCTTGAATGAGCCTGTCGGATTCTTACTCTCGTCCTTAACATATAATTCTTGGCATCCAATCATAGCTCCCGTCTTTTTTAATTTTACCATGGGGGTATTGCCTTGCCCCAGAGTCACTGTATTTTTTGCCGGCACTACATTCTTGTACTCAAGATAATCGTAATATTTATTGTGGATACAAGTAAGAGTTTTTATCGATTCTTCATATTTCTTTTTACACTTTACGCATTCAAGGTATCCTTGCATCATTTATCACCTCATTTTGGACAAGCCATGACGCAACGTAGTCCTTTGAAGGTCGGCCATCAAAGAAAAACCTGTGTATCGCATGTTCATCTCCATATAACAGAGAAATTAGCCTATTGGCATTTTCTTCCACGGGACGATATTGCATAGGCAATACAACAACAGCGGCCTTCCCTTTATAATGGCGCAGCTCCCCAGTCGCATGATAAGGAACGTCCACAAGTCCCAATTGTGACAACTCTGAAACTGCAGCAAGGACCGGGCATTGATAATGCATGCCATGTCTTACCTTTATTCTTTTTCCGCCCGGATCCGAAACATACATATTCTCACCTTTAAAATATTTACCCAAAAGATTTGCCCCGGGGGGAACTTCGCGCAAAGAATCGAGAAGTGTTTTTGCAGGCCCGACGCAATCGCCCTCCCATACTATATGTGTCGGTTTCATTCCGAAGAATTCAAGATGCTTGGAATAAAAACTAGCGTATTCTTCCTTGCCTTCCCCAGAACGGTTATAGTCGTCTATGAGCACAAGCCTTGAGACGCCAACTCCAGCGTTTGTCGCAATGTCTTCAATGTCTTTCGCAATCGCTATTCCTGCTTCTTCTGTTGGCGGGTCTCCAAGATACGTGTGACCATACTCTATACTTATGCCGATAATCTTCGAGCCTTCTTTGATGATCCCTTTCCATTTCATTCACCGAAGCATTTCTATCCCCCGGACAATATAAATAATTCATGTCCAAAATAGGACATTTTAAATAGTTTTTTGACATAAGATAAACATGGAAAAGCCTATAGCGAAGCGCGTTCATGCATGGATAAGGGAAAGACCGTATCTGGTCTGGGCCCTGAAGAGGGGCTTTGTCAACTTCTCTTCACTCGCCCGTGCGGCACAGCAAGAGCTGAACGTGAAGAACTTTGACGCCGTCATAGTGGCTGCAAGGCGTTTTGGCGACGAGGCAACTTCCGACGGCAAAAACATCATAAGCCTGCTGAAAAATAGCCGCCTTGAGATAAAAACGGGCGTGAATGTTTACATACTGAAATCCAGCAACATGGAGAGGAAAACGGATTATCTTCACGTGATAAAAGGCAGCAACGCAACAACCGTGATAACCGAAGAGCCGATGGATATACCATGCATGCGCAAGAACGAGAACATGCTGGAGGTCAGAATAATCAGCCCGGCGGAAATAGAGAACAATACGGGCTTCATGGCATACGTCTGTTCGGCCTTAGCCGAGCGCGGAATCAACATACAAGAAACGTACAGCTGCTACACAGACACCATATTCATCTTCGCCAAGAAAGACATGACTCGCGTCGTGGAAACGCTCGAATCGATAGGGATTAGGTAAGCAAAAACAAGAAAAGAAAAATCGGTTTTATCGCGCTTTGTAGGGGTCGGCCATGAACGATTTCAATTCCTCGGGCTTAATCCCTATCGCTTTGGCAACTGACTCTCTTCCTACGACAAATGCAACGCCGTTGCCGTTATTGCCCTGTGTCATGTATTCCTGGAAAGGAATGCGACCGTTGGCAGGGGCATATCTTATTGCGCTTTTATCCTCAATAGATACTTTTATTGGGTATCTGATGCCCAAAACAGCACCGTTTTTAGGCGCATGATTGTCATAGCGCGTCCAGTTAAACGTCTGGAGATTTCCCACGATTGCATCTCCCGGAGGAAGTTCCACAGGCTTTCTTCTTGTATCGCCCATATAACTACCGTTGGGCAGTATGGCCACAGGTTCACCATATTTTAGTCCGTTTTTAGCAGCCCAATCTGCAAAAGAAATCTCGCTGTTTTCTGCCATCGTCTATTTTTTATGTCAAGCTTTAAATTGCTTGATGCGCCATTCTGAGGTACTCGTATAGCCATTACCCATAAATTTAAATATTGCCCATGCTATTGATTATAGTGGGGTGAGATGATGCCTATACTGACAACAGACGAGAGGAGAAGGATAATACTACCAAGGCACGCGGTGGAAAAATACGGCCAGAAGTTCGTGGCCATCGAAACGGACAAAGGAATTTTGCTCAAAGCCCTTCCTAAAGATCCTCTAAAGGCGCTTGCGATGGAAGGAAGGAAACTACCCAAGGGCATCACGATGGAAAAGATGAAAAAGGAAACGGAAGAGGAAATACTGAGGTATCTCTGATGATATACGCCGATACCGACTTTTTTCTCGCCCTTATAAAGAAAAATGACTGGCTGAAGAAGAATGCAATAAGAGCGTATGAAAACCACAAAGGCAGCATAGAAAGTTCGGATATAACGCTTCTTGAACTCATGTTTGCGTCCAAGAAGTATTCACTGGATGCGGAAGTTGTCGCCGGCTCTTTCTTTGAACTGACGGACAGCGTAAAAGGCATAACGCCCGAAGAAGGAATGAAAGTCGCATGGCTCGTCAAGGAAAAAGGATTTGGCCCGGCGGACGCGTTTCATTCCGTATTTTCAGCAGGGAATCCGGTGATTACATCGGAGCATAAGTATGCCGAGACGGGCCAGAAAATAATAGACCTGAAACGGCAAAATTAATCCAGAAACGCCCCGGCGACGATAAGCGGGAATATTATGGTGGCGTCCCCTGCGACCTCGACGGAATTCTTGTAAAAAGGCTCGAAGAGCTTGATCTTCCCCCACGTGTAAGCTTCATCGGGCTTGGCGCTTGACGTTGATCCATCCCATTCCGTGCCGCTTGATACGAAGACGGCGTATTTCGTGCCGCCCCTGAAAATGTGGGCGTTAAGCACGTAATGCCTTGAAGCGCCGGCGCCAAGCGCTATGACGCCTGTTTCCTTGGCGTCAAGCGGCATGTCGTTCATCCGGTATATGTCCTCGGAAGAATCGAACTTGAAATCAGGATTTTGATGCTTGAAGAACCACACGATGTCGCCGATCGCGCCGTCGAGTATGGACGGCGAAAATACGGGGATATTATTCTTATATGCCCAGTAAAGGAAGGACGACTCGTTGTTTATTTCTTTGCCCATCTCCTTTACCAACTCAATGCCGTTGAGTATTTTATTTTCCGCCAGCTGCCTCTTGTAGAACCTCTCAAGGAGCGCCAGCGTGAATTTCTCGAATTTTGCGTATATTGAGTCCGGAACGTAGATATTGCCTGTCCTGTTCATGCCTTTGGCGTAAAGCTCTTTTGCATCCTTGTCAAAGTGACCCAGAACGAACGGGTCGTAGCACTTTAGTACGTCTTCCTCTATGCCGCCGCCTGTCGTGCAAAGCACGTCCACGTGCCTGTTTTTGGCCAAAAAGGCTATGACGTCCCGTATGCCGGACGTCGTGAGGTTGGACGTGAAAGTAAGCACTATCTTGACCTTCTCCTTGCGCATCTTTCTTACAAGATCCACGGCTATTCCAAGGTTTGTCGCCTGAAATCCAGTGGCCTTGAAAGAATCTATGAACTCCTCCAGATTCATTTTCCCGGAAAAATCAGGCCCCTTTACCGGAACGAAATCCCTGACGTCGAGGGTCTTGCGGAAATCCAGGTCATGCGCCCTGTCCAATTGCTTTTTTGTTACCATGTCATCATCCCTTGCGCAGGAAGCCCTGCAGCCGGCCAATGATTGAGCTATCCCCAACAACGGTTAAAAAGTTATCTTAAAAAGTTAGCCTATCAGACTAATAGTGATTCCATGAAGATATGCCGGTTTTGCAGGGGCACCAGCGTTCTGTGCCAAAGCTGCCTGAAGAACGTCCGGGAAGGGAAGACGACCCAGCTTGAGGTGGACGTTGCCAGGGCACTCCACTCGGTGGATCCGGAAGCCGACTATGAAAGCGTCACGGACGGCAGCCGCATCGTGATAACCGCGAAAAAGGGCGCTGCCAGCAAGATAATCGGCAAGGGCGGCAGGGGCGTGAAGAAGATGGAAGATGCCCTGAAAAGAAAAGTAAAGATACTGGAAGTTACGGACGACAGGAAAAAGATGGCCGAAGACATGCTGATGGTGCCTGTCATAGGCGTGAACGTCCTGTATGACGGAAAGGAGAAACTGAGGCTCCGCGTATCAAGGCGCTATGCAAGCCGCGTGAGCCGCGGCAGTCTGGATTCGCTCTCCAGGATATACGGAAAAGACCTTGACATAGTCTACGAGTAGTTTTTATTTCTAAGATTCAAGTGTTTAGCATGAGAATAGCGGTACTTGACAACGAGCTTTGCAACCCGAAGAAATGCAGCTACGAGTGCATATCCGCCTGCCCGGTCAACCGCGAAGGCGAAGAATGCATCTATCTTGGGCCGGACAAGTTTCACCCTGAAATAAACGAAACCATCTGCATCGGCTGCGGCCTTTGCCACAAGAAATGCCCGTTCAAGGCGTGGTATATAGTCAACCTGCCGGAAGAGAAGAAGGAAAGCCCGATAATGCAGTACGGGGTCAACGGCTTCCGGGTCTTCGGGCTTCCTGTGCCGTTCCAGGGCGTTGTCGGGCTGCTTGGCCCCAACGGAACCGGCAAAACGACTGCGCTTCGCATTCTTTCCGGCCAGCTTGCGCCGAACTTGGGCGCGGTTTCCGATGGAAGAAGCAAAAAAGAAGTCTACGAAAGCCTGATGAAAACGCACCGCGGCACGGAATTGCAAAATTATTTTGAGCGCCTCATGAAGGAAGACATGAAAAGGATGCGGACATATACTATTTTGACGAGCCATCGTCCTATCTTGACGTCCGCCAGAGGGTCAACGTTGCCATGGCGATAAAGCGCCTTGCCGAACGCAAGCTTGTCATGGTCGTGGAGCACGACCTGGCGACTTTGGACATCATGGCAGACAGGATACACATATTCTACGGCTCGCCGGGAGTTTACGGCATAGTTTCCCAGCCCTATTCCGTGAGAAAGGGAATAAACAATTTCCTTGACGGCTACATACCCGAAGAGAACATAAAATTCCGTGACCCGCT
>JAGVVY010000013.1 GCA_018304585.1 Candidatus Aenigmatarchaeota archaeon
ATTTATCTGCGATTCGGCAAGATAAACGCTTGTAATAGTAGTGCCGGGATTTTTGGATAGAAATTGCTCTATCGCATCTATCTGGCCCGGATTCACTGACGCCGCGCATCCACTGACCATCAGAATTCCCAATATCGCGATTAAGCTTGCTGCAGGATTCATTTTCATTAATGATATTGCGAATGCTGCTATTTAACGATTTCTATTTGTTAGGGTTTCCGCCTTGGACTAATCGCACTCGCCTATTGCTTCGTCAAGAATGTCCAGACCATGTTCTGCCTGTTGCTTATTTATAATCAACGGCGGGCATATCCTTATCGAGCTTTTTCCTGCGGGCAAAAGGAGCAAGCCTTTCTCAGCGGCCTTGCAGAGTATCTGCGAGCTTTTAACTTCATCATTCACCTTCCCATTCACGATTTCGATACCTATCATCAGGCCGATTCCGCGCACATCGCCTATGATATCATGGGTTTGCTTCATTTCATGAAGCCGCTTCAACATCATTTTGCCTATTTTTGCGGCATTTGCACCAAGCTTCTTTTTCTTCAACTGTTCCAGCGTGGCAATGCCGGCAGCGCATGCTATGAGGTTGCCCCCAAAAGTGTTTGCATGGGCGCCCGGCGGCCAGTCCATTATTTTATTGCTCGAAATCGTCGCCCCGAGCGGCATGCCGCCGCCTATGGCCTTGCTCATTGAGACTATGTCCGCCTTGACACCGAAGTTCTCCATGGCCATGAACTTGCCCGTCCGGTAGCAGCCGGACTGCACCTCGTCCGCACACAGCAGCACGCCGTATTGGTTGCACAGCCTTCTCAGCCCTTTGACGAAGGCTTTAGGCGGCACTATGTACCCTCCTTCGCCGCACACAGGCTCGAAGAATATTGAGGCAACGCCGCCGTGCCTCTTCATTGCGTTTTCGACGTTCTCAAGATACCGCATCGCCTGGTCGTTTTCGCTTCCGGCGTAAGGCGACCTGTACAAATAGGGATACGGAACATGCATCGCCGGCATGAACGGGCCGAACCGGTCCCTTTGCACCGGCCTTGAATCGGTGAGGGAGAGCGAACCCATAGTCCTTCCGTGGAAAGAAGGCTTGAACGCTATCGTCCATTTCCTGTTAGAGTGCCATCTCGCCAGCTTGTACGCTGCTTCCACGCTCTCGGTGCCGGAATTTGAAAGAAACACTTTCCCGAACCCCCGCGCATGCCCAAGCAAGGTCTCGCAGAAGCGCACAGGAAGCTCGGCGTAAAAATCCGAGAACCCGCAATGCAAGCCGAGTTTCGCCTGTCTTGCTATTGCGCTGGCAACAGCCGAATCCGTATGCCCAACGCCCATCACCGCGACGGACGCCGAAAAATCAAGGTATTTCTTCCCGTCAACGTCCCAGATCTCCATGCCTTTCGCTTTCTTGTAGACAAAAGAATATTCCCGCGTGAGCGAAGGCGAAGAAACCTTGCCGTCCCTGCGTATTATCGCGACGGACTTCGGCCCCGGACGACGGCAGATGAATTTTGTCATATTTATAAATTATTGGAAACGCGGAATATAAAGGAAAATAAACAATATAAAAGCTTCCTTCAACTAATCCAATGCCTAAAAAACAACCCGGAACTTATCGTACAAGCTCTATGCAGAATACGCTCGGGAATATCAGAAACGCCCGCCTCGGAAGAGACCGTTTATACCATCTCCCTGTCGCGAAATTGATTCCACCATCGGAAAACCCATATACTGCGCTTGCCCTTGATATTGGAATTCTGGGAGGGATAACTGATGTGTATCCGAGCACTATTGGAGTAATAACGAAAAACCCTGCCGTCAAAGCATACACCGTAAACATGCAAATGGCAACTGCCGCATTGCAAGCTGTTAACGGGTGGTATTTCCAAAATAAAACGCATTTCGCCCGGGACGACCTAATCGCCGCCCTTTACCCTCAGCAACAGTCATGATTTCTTCATCGCATCGCGCACGCGGCGCATGGCGATATCCATGCCAGCAGCCCTCGGGCTTGCCTTCGATTTCTTTGCCGCTTCGAGCACAAGCTTCGTGTTCCTGACTATTTTCTTCTCGACAAGCTTCAGCATCTGCTCCGGGTTCTTGCCTACGTACTCGGCGTAGCTTGAAATCACGCCGCCGGCGTTTGCGACAAAATCCGGCACCACCAGTATGCCCGCCTTGTGCAGCTTCTCCTCTGTCGCAGGCGTCATCGGTATGTTCGCCGCCTCTATGATTATCTTCGCCTTTATCCTGCCTGCATTCTTCTCGTTTATTGAATTCGGTATCGCCGCGGGTATCACGATGTCCGCAGGCAGTTCAAAAACCGCCGGGCCGTCAAGTATTTTGGCGCCCGGATATTTCGCAACCGTGCCCTGAGACTCCTTCACTTCCATCATTTTATTGTAATCAAACCCTTGCGGGAGGTAAGCAGTGCCCTTTGAGTCGGAAATTCCTACAACTTTCGCGCCGCTCTCCGTGAGGTATTTCATGGCGAACGTTCCGACGTTGCCGAAACCTTCTATCGCGACCGTCAGCCCTTTCAGACCCATCTTCAGATGAGCCGCCGCGACCTTGGCGGCGTGGAACACACCGTAGCCTGTGGAGCCGTAT
The DNA here is from genome assembly GCA_018304585.1 of Candidatus Aenigmatarchaeota archaeon. Lineage (GTDB taxonomy): Archaea > Aenigmatarchaeota > Aenigmatarchaeia > GW2011-AR5 > GW2011-AR5 > JACQID01. The sequence goes on from JAGVVY010000013.1 coordinate 2,611, forward strand.
TCGTGAGGAATGCCGCACTTGACGCCGGGCCGGACGCACATCGTTGCGGGCTTGCCTGTCGCGGAGTTCATCCTGCCGTTCGCCAATGCGAACTCGGCCATCTCGGCTTCGCCCGTGTTCATGTCCGGCGCCGCCACGTATTGCGACGGGCAGATGGGCTTTATCGCCTTTGCGAAAGCCCGCACGATTTCCATCTTCCTGTCCCTGTCCATGGCACGGTCATCTGCTATTATGCCGGATTTGCCGCCCCCGAAGGGCAGCTCCGCCATTGCGCACTTCCATGTCATGGTCCGCGCGAGCTTGGCGACTTCATCAACAGAAACGGAAGGGGTCATTCTTATCCCTCCTTTTGCAGGGCCAAGGGCGGTATTGTCAATGACGGTAAACCCACGCATGCCCGTCTTGGAATCATAAACTTCCAGGATCTTCTCCGGGCCGAACTCGTCGTATTCTACCATGATACCAGTAATAATTGTGGTCTGCCCTATATAATTCTATCTGATGCCATGCGCAACGTATTTAATATTTTATGACATCTAAAAAGATGTTGCACCAAAACGGGAAAATACCGCTCATAGCGGCCGTAAAATACCCGAATCAGAGAAAATTGTCTTATGATACCACTCAGTATATAGCCAATGGGCAGTATCATGACGTTAGAACTATGAAAACCGACAGGATGCCATGGCAAAAATTCTATAGACAGCAAGGCAGCCGCGTCATGATAGAAAACGGCAAGATAATGGGGTTTCCCGGTCCAAGAAATGAATTCTATTGCTTAGAAACAAACGGAAAGGGGATGGCAATTTTTCTGGGCACCGAACCTGAAACTAAACATGAAGATTACGCCAAAGACCTTATAACGACTGCCTCTAAATTAGGCATTGGAAGCATCATATTCCTTGACGAGTCGATTAGCCCTATCGTACCTCATACACGAGAAGCGTATTACTACTATGGATGTGGCCTAAATACATCGGACGACACAAGACTGTGTCCGCTTAATGAAGATAGAGAAAATGGAGGCGTATGTCCTATGGTAATGTTGCACGCACAGAATCAGGGTATTGAAGCGATAGGTCTGGAAATTGTAGTGCCTGAATATATGATCGGGCATGCATACGCAAAAAATTATCCGTATATGCAACGTTTGGCTCACATGGCGCATAAACTATCTGGTATGCCAATAAATCCGTCTTTTCTGGACAATGAAGTAACTGAATATCATAACCGATATATAGCACAAATGATGTCCGATATTGACGCGCGTGCTCACATTGCTGAAATGGAATATCAATTTGATAGAGCTTGGGGAAGAAATAACACAGAGCAGCATATACTACTTTCGCCTGAAATAGAACAATTTCTAAACGAACTCCAGCATCCGCCTGACTGCTAGTCGGTATCGATCTGCGCCCTCTGCAGGCGTCCGGAATAATCGAAGTAAACCGTCTTGATGCTGGAGAATTCCTCTATGCCCGTTATGCCGGCCTCGCGTACCCCGTTGCCCGTGCCTTTGACGCCGCCGAACGGCAGGTGCGCCTCGCTGCCTATCGTTGATGAGTTGACGTATGTCAGGCCTGCCTCTATTTCACATATCGCCCTGAACGCGTTCTTCATGTCCTTTGTATAGATGCTCGACGAAAGCCCGTAATCGACGGAATTGATGGCCTCTATGGCTTTATCCATATTTTTCACGGCAATCATTGAGAGCACGGGCCCGAATATTTCCTCCTGCGCTATCCTCATGTCCGGTGCCGCGCCTGTAAAGAGCGTGGGAAGGAAGAAATGGCCCGATGCGCTGCCCTTCTTGCCGCCGCACACAAGCTTCGCGCCTTCCTTTTTTCCTATGTCAATATATTTCTCGCACTTTCTGACTGCGCCTTCGTTGATGAGAGGCCCCATGTCCGTGCCCTTTTGCAGGCCGTCGCCGATTTTTATTTTGGCAATTCTTGCAAGCAATAATTTCTCAAGTTTTCCTGCGATTTTCTCGTGGGCTATGACCCTGGATGCTGCGGTGCATCTTTGGCCGGATGTTCCGTAAGCGCCCCAGATTATCCCATCAACTACCAGACCGAGATCCGCATCATCCATGACTATTATGCCGTTCTTGCCGCCAAGTTCGAGACCGACCCTCTTGACACCGGCTTTCCTGAGTATATCTTCTCCGGTATCTCTATGCCCGGTGAATGATATGCCGCTTACTGCCCTGTTTCTCACAAGCTCGTCGCCTACGGACGAGCCGGGGCCTGTAAGTAAATTCACAACGCCCTTGGGCATCCCCGCTTTCTCGAATATTTTCACGAGTTCCACTGCGCACAATGGTGTATCTGATGAAGGTTTCCACACTATGCCGTTTCCGCATATCAGGGCTGCCGCCATCTTCCACGCCGGCACGGCTATCGGGAAGTTCCAGGGCGTTATCACCGAAACTACGCCTATCGGAAGCCGCGTGGTCATGGCAAATTTATCCGGAAGCTCCGACGGCACAGTGTGGCCGAACAGCCTTCGGCCTTCGCCTGCCATGTATTCAAAGATGTCTATAGCTTCCTGAACGTCACCGAGCCCCTCGGGCAGGATTTTGCCCATTTCTGTTGTCACAAGCCTCCCGAGCCTTTCCTTGTCTTTTGTCAAAAGGTCGCGTATATTGAACAATATTCTGGCCCTTGAAGGCGCAGGCATGCCGGCCCATTTTTTCTGCGCGTCGTAAGCAGCATCTATCGCATGCCTTGCATCGGCGGCGTTGCCCTGCTGGAAAGTGCCGATGGATTTTTTCGTCGCGGGATTGAAGCTTTCAAACGTCTTTCCCGAAGAAGAATTTACCCATGACCCGTCAATGTAAATCTTGTGCATGCAAATAATTGGTTTGCCATCATATAAATTTGATTATTGCTAAGGCTTTGCACCTAAAGTCCAAAATCGGTCAACCGGTTGTATTTTGACCTTCTAAAATCACAACATCTTGTGTTCATTGGCTACTTTTCGTGCAAAGTGCTACAAAAGTTCTGGTACGCAACAATAACTCATGGTTTTATGGAATGCTGCTGGGTGCCAGAGAGTCATCCATGCAACAAAACCTATTGACGACTCTCCAGCGCTTTCTTCATCCTATCCCAGTAATGTTCCTTCCAGCCCTTGCTTATTGCTTTGAACTGGCCCTCAGGGACGCCTTCCTGGGTGAAGATAAGCTTGCATCCCCTGCCGGAGGCCTTGAATTCAAAAGTAACTATAGAGCAAATCCCGTCATCCCAGTCGATAGCGCGCCACTGCTGCACGATCTTTTTATCAGGAATTATCTCGAGATTTTTGCCTTCAATATAGCCGCCATATGCCAAGATTTTGCCGCCGACTTTCCGGCTTATGGAAGCCTTGTCATCTGTGAAGAATGAATGCTTCTCTGAATCCATCAGCATCTCAAAGATCTCGTGAGAAGAAGCGTTGAAAATAATAGACTGACGTATTGTCTTCATTCTTATGCCATTGATGCGAGTATCGCGCCCATTACGGCAAAGCCGACAAGATGATAGCCGGCGTTGATCGTATATAGCTTGATCGGCTTGCTCTCATACACAACCGAAGTTAGTAGTACTGTGGCTATGAAACCAACCCATGCTACACCACCGACCATAGCGCCTTCAAGGGCAGAAGAAACGCCTGCAAGTCGCACGAATTGCGCAAGCACAAATGCTGATATTATTGACGCAACAAAAGTTGCGGTAAAGCCCATGGCCATCCCTTTTTTCTTGGCTTTTGCAACGTCAGAGGCGGTTATTTTCATGATCTTCCTCCACTGCCTGCCGAAAAGCATGTCAGAATACCAGACAAATCCAAGGGCTGTATAAGCAACTGCTGAAATGAGGACTGCTATAAGATCGATATTAAAATCCACGATTGCCATTATTTAACATGGCTTTTCTGCCATATAAAGATGACAGCCATGAAAAATTTCCAGGATTCCGATGATACGAGCCTTCTGGGCGGAAAGACCAAGAAGACGTCCTTGCGGATCGATGCAATCGGGGCATTGGATGAATTGAATGCAGCTGTCGGCATTGCGCGAGCCGGCGTAAATGACGAGGAAATAAGCGCGCTCCTCATGGGCATAAGCGAAACGATCTTCAGGGCCGGTGCCGACCTTGCAAGCCTTTCAGGCCAAGGAATGATTATGCCTTCCGATATTGTGAAGCTCGAAGATGCAATAAAAAAGGCGGAAGCTGAGCTTCCGCCACTCCAGAATTTCATACTTCCGGGCCAGACCAAGGATGACGCACTGCTGCATTCGTGCCGCGCAAGCGCAAGGAAGGCCGAGCGGGCATTTCTCAGGCTATCCGAAAAAGAAACAACAAATCGCGAAGTTTTCCGCTATCTCAACCGCCTCTCCGATCTATTCTTCGCATTGGCAAGGCTTGTGAATAAAAGAGCCGGCATAGAAGAACACAAATGGAGCCAGTGAGTTTTGCATAAGTTTCAGCAGCTTCCAATGTTGCGCCACGAAAAGCCCCTCGATAACCTGGTGCCGCAGCATACGGCGCCTGTATCGTCGCTGTCAAAGGAGCCGGCGCTCCCGACATCAAAGTATCCCGAAGAAGCTGCATCGCACGAATTATAGCCTGTTTTGATTGTGGACGTAGAAACGCCGCCTATTTGTTCACTCCAATGACAGAACCAGCAGCTCCAGCCAGAACATACACACTCATAAGAGTCTTTTACAAAATATTTTGGCCCGCCGAGCACTACGGGACTGCATTCAAGTCTTTGGGTCAAACCCGAAGAAAATAAAGTTCCATATATATAAGCGCCGTCTATGATGAAAGCGTAACCCGCAGGTGCCATCTTATCTTTTCCGCCATTGTCTAGATATTCCCGAAGGTTGCACATATGCGCTGAAGACCCGCAAATAGAGGGGATTTCGGCTTCGGACGCTGCTCCCACGCATCCTGCCATGTTGTCGCTGTATGCCATGATTTCGTTCCGGTTTGCGCACAGGCTGGTTTTTTGTTCAAGGCATCTGTAAAGCGCGCCGCCAACGCATCTGTCCAGATCCCCTGACGTGCATTGACCCGTTGGGACGGGACTTGTCGTGGTGGTAGTCGTGGTCGTAGTAGTGGTAGCTGATGGGGGAACTATTGTCGTAACACTTCCAGGCACCGTAGTAGTCGTAATAACGCGTGGCGGGCTTGTGACTAACGGTATTATCGTGGTCGTCGGCACGTCAATCGTCGGCTTCTCAACGCCCACGTACAGAATAGCTTTCTCACTGGATTCGCCGCCGATAGTCACTTCATGTACGCCATCGTTGAGGTCAAGTTCATAACCGCATATTTCTTCCGGCTTCAAGAATTCGCAGCCTCGTGTAGCCTGCACTTCGCCGTCTTCGGTGAAGAATAACGGCACGGACATATCTTCAGGGCCGGTGTTTTTGAGATATATCATTTTTTCGCTCGTACTCACGACCTTGAAGCTTTCAGGGAGTTTATTATCACTTTTAGTCGCCACGTCAGATATTCCTGTATAGGTGATGTAGGTCATCCCAGCTATGGCAAGCGTGATGAGCGTAAGAAGCAGGATACCGACGACATGAGAAACTCCTTTCATTCGTGTATATTGCCGTTTTAACTAAAAAGCTTACTTTAAGGCCGAATATCGTCAAGCACGTCCTGTATACTGTCTTTGCGCGAAACGGACGGATGGAAAAAGAATATGGTGTTTTCATTGTGAGCCCCAACTATGTATATTCTCGGGGTTTTCTTCTCTATGAATGAGGCAATGGCAACTCCTAATTCCACATACATACCTTTTCCGCCCTCGTCAGTGATGAGTATAAAGACGTCGCTGTTGAGAACTCCTTGCACATCTTCTATCGAATAAAGCATGGCCTTTGACGCGTTCTGCGAATACGGCTTAATCGCGCCGTGCTGCGTCCAGTCCGTGGTTACGCTGTGGCCCATTTCCTCAAGTTTTTTTGTCATTTCCTTAACTTCAGCCGCTTTTCCAAACCGCGATGCTATGTAAAACTTCATTTGATGTTATTGCATGTGAAAAGATAAATCAAAGATATAGAAGGTAGATTAGTCCAAGAAGAAGAGGCTGATGAACAAGATAAATCAAAAGGGAGTGCCTTCCCAAGGCTTCTATTAAAGTAATGCGTGATCTGAAGCGCAGGCGTCTATCACGATAAATATAATTGCCCGCAGCTATGCCAAGAAGCATTATGCCAAACCAAGGAAAAAGCGGGAAATAATCGAATGTATTGAATGCATGAGGCACAAGCCATAAAAGCCATTGCACATCCGTGAAATGCGGCCACATTATTATCCCTGAAATGAATATGAATGCCCCCAAAACAACGTTCAGTTTCATCCGCTTAAGAAGCGGATATGCCAGAATCGAAGAAACACCGATCATATGCAGAACTCCGAACACGATAAACTTGTCGGGAAAGAAAAGCCACGTGATCAAAGTTATTCCTCCGGCTACCGCTAATATCTTTGCGCCTCTGTCTAGGAATTTCATGAAATCATGGTTCCTGGAATAGCTCAGGCTCATTGAAACGCCTGCGATGGACACAAACAAGACTGCAGCCGCTCTTCCAATTAACCAGAGTATGCCCGAAGAAATGTCGTAATTCCCGCCTGCGAAGAAATTCATGTCATAAAAGAAATGATATATGACCATGAGAATGACGGCGCATCCGCGGAAGAAATCGATTTCCGAGAAGCGCATTTCCATGATTTTTTTAGTCCGTCGCGCATAAGAATGCATGCGGATTCACGCTGCTCTTTCTCCCCGCCAGTCGGCTACCCTTCGGGAAATATCCAAAGCTTTTGCATTAAGCGAGGCATCCTTTGCAGCATCACTGTATACTTGGTATGCGCCGCGAGAAGGATAATATATTTCCCCCGTGCTCAATACCTCGTTACTGCCTTTTCTATACCGCATCAAAACGACGGGATTTTCATCAATGCCATCCGTTATTCCGCGGAATCCATCGGGTTCGACGGAATTCCAATATACGCGCGCCGCTATGAGTATTTTTTTCAGGTCATAATCGCGGGTCGCTACGCCAATTTTTCGGCCTTCCGCTGCCGCAAGGTACAACGCCATGCTTATTATAGCTTCATCTGTGTGCAAATCCTCGTAGTCGTATTTTCCTAATCTCGGCCCGTTTGCAGGTTTTTTCAGCATTTTTGCTTCGGACAGTTCCTCTAATACGACTCTTATATCTTCATAAAGCGGCCTGTTGCGCACCGCTATAAGCCCGCCGCTAAGCATCTGTTCCATTCTACCAAGATTCTCGTAAATTCTTCTCAATTGCCTATCCTCCGGCGATACGTATTTTTTGGAAGTGGTGCTTTGTCTGCTTCTGCGGAAGAGCCCGATTTCGTCGTCAAAAACGTGGTCCCGTTGTCTTTCATATTTCGTGTGCCTTACTTTGACGTGCGACCCCCTTTTTTGGGCATAACTTCTTTTTGATATGCCACGCTTGCCGAGACCCTCTTTCAGCCTCCCCAATTCCGCCAGAACTTCAGGAATAATTGAAATCCTATGTTCCCCGGAAGACATAAATGTCAAATAATCATCTGTTATCTCCAGAAATTGCTGAAGACCGTACTCGTCGTATTCGTCCCGCTCTATCCACAGGGGTATTGACGATTGGTCTTCGGTGATAAAAAACCGGAAGTATCTACAAGTATATTGTCATACTGACCGCTCGTGCAACCCGCAAGCCATTCAACGCCGCTTGTCATGACGCGTTTCTTGTAATAACTTATTTAAGCTTTTTATTTCTTGCCAGAAACATTAATAACCCGTCCCTTCCATCAGCAGCCTGCCTGCCGAAGCAAGGGAGACTATGACGCGCCTTCCTTTCGCCTCGGTTTCCACAAGCCCCGCCTGCTTCAAGCCCTCGGTTTTGGCGTTGCCGTTGACGTAATAAGACAGGAGCGGCAGGCTCATACCGAGGCTTTTTGTGATGGAATCAAGCGATGACTCCTTGTCCGGCTGGCGCGCAAGGAATCGCAGTATTTCCATCTTTTTTTTTGGTATCATGCCATAATACGGCAGCTTCAGCACGGGCAGCACCATTATTTTGCCGCCCTCGACGTCGAAGCATTTCATGCCGTTGACGAACGCAGCGGAAATCGAAGCGGACTTCAGCAGTATGTCGGCTGCGCCCACGTTTATCATGGCGCCTTCCTCGCGCAATTGCCCGACTGCCCTGAAAACCAATTCCCATGCAGGCTCGCCTATCTGCATTATAGAGACAGGCACGGAAAATTTGCCGAGTTCTGCCTTAAGATTGTCCGCGTCCTTCCTATGCTTGCGCAGGTGGAGTATGATTATTTTTTCGGCGCCGAATTCCCGGATTCCGCGAAAGATGGCAGAACTGTCGCCGCCTATCGGGGCTATAATTGCAGGTTTCACAGATAATTTATTATTAAATAAAATATTTAAATCGCAAATTAATTTCGGTTATCATATCTAATAGTATGTTCAGTTGATATTGGAACATTTTATGCTGAACATGCAGAATGGCAGGTTCGTGTTGAAAGTTCCAATAATTAAGCGAAGCTGCTATAACAACCATATTGCTCCTCCAAGATAGCTTTGATCTCCGCCGCTGTGGGCAACCGCTTCTTTCATCTCCCTTGGATTTTGCAGAAATATTCAACGAAGTCTCTCCCTTCCTCAACGACCTTCTGTTTTGCCTTCATAACAAGAATTGCATGAAGCGTACTTAAATTTTAGGCGTTGTCTGATTTTTAATATTTAGACGCTTTCATAGCGGCCCGCTGCACGACTTCGGACAGCGCAGGATGTATGTGCACAGTGTGCGCTATCGCGTCCGCGGTCAATCCGGCTTTCATCGCCACTACTGCCTCGTGTATTATTGATGCGGCATCGGGCCCGATAATGTGGCAGCCCAGCATCTTCCTACTCTTGCGCTCAACGAGCATCTTGACGAACCCGTCCTTCTCGTCAAGGGCGAGGCCCATGCCGGTGCCCCGATAATAATGCTTTCCAATGACATAGTCAACGCCTTTTTCCTTCAACTCTTCTTCAGTATAGCCCACGGCAGCTATCTGGGGGGAAGAAAATACGGCATGAGGCATGGGCCAGTAATCGACCTTCTTCTTCCGCCCGGAGATGTTGTTCCATACGTATTGCGCCTCAAGGTTCGCGGAATGTTTCAATAGATATTTGCCGGCTATGTCACCAAAGGCCCAGACGTTTTTCGCTCGTTTCAAGGTAATCGTTCGTCCTGATGTAGCCGCGATTATCGACTTCAATGCCAGCTTTCGCGACGTCGAGAACATCCGAGTTCGGCACGCGGCCGGTCGCGACAAGAAACGAATCGGCAGTTATGGTTTTTGCGCCGGCTTCGTTTTTGACAACCAACACTATCTTCCCGCCTTTCCGTGAAACGCTCTTCGGCTCGTAACCCGGTATTACCGTGTATTTTTTACGGACTGCCTTCACGTATGCATCCGTTATCTCCCGGTCCTCGTTCCTGAGCATCATGCTTCTCTGGACTATAATGACTTTTGTGCCCAGTGCCCCGAAAAAATGCGCCATCTCCGCGGCTATGAAGCCGCCGCCGAGTATTACCACGCTCTTCGGCTGTTTTCTGAGGCGTAGCGCCTCATCGCTTGTCATATATTTGACTCCGTTTATTCCGTCTATAGCAGGTATAGCCGGCCTCGTGCCTGCGGCGACCACCACTTTCTTGCCCCGTATCGTTTCCGTTCCTGCAACGATAGCCCGTTCCCCTATGAAGCGGGCGCGGGACTTGAATAGCGTAAGATTCTCAGTGTCCTTTATCCCTTCCTCTATTTCCCGGGATTCCCGGTCTGCCGCAGCTGAGGCGCGCCTGGTCACCTTTGCAAAGTCTACGCTATAGCCTTTCGGCACTATACCGAAGCGGGGGGCGCCGTCTGTTGTTTCGGCGACGTCTGCGGAATGAAGTATTATCTTTGACGGTATGCAGCCCCTGTTGAGGCAGGTGCCGCCCATGGGGCCTTCTTCTACTATAGCCGTCTTCAGCCCGGCTGCAGCCGCTTTTGTTGCGACGTTCAGCCCGGAACCCGCGCCTATCACTACAAGGTCGAACTCCTTCATAATCAGCAATGGGCGCGCGTGCAAATAAAGTTTGCATGATGCGTTTGCTATAAATCCTTGTTTTGCATAACGATATGAGGTGATACGATGGATGTCCTGATATACACGACGCCTGCCTGTCACTTCTGCAAGGAGGCCAAGGCATTCTTTGACCAGAACGGCGTGCAGTACCGCGAAATCAACGTCAGGGAAGACGCCGCCGCCATGGACGCGATGATCAAGAAGTCCGGCCAAAGAGGGGTGCCGGTCATAGACGTTGACGGGGAAATAATAGTCGGATTCGACAGGCCTGCGCTGGTCGAAGCGCTTGATATAGAGGATTGATAAGATGGGACTCAGAGAAGAAGCGCTGGAACTTCACCGCAGGAACGGCGGAAAGGTAGAAATCAAATCCAAAGTGTCCGTGAAGAACAGGAAGGAACTGGCACTGGCTTATACGCCCGGTGTCGCCGAAGTATGCAAGGAGATCGCGGCGAACAAGGCCGATGCTTATCTGTACACCATGAAATCCAATTCCGTGGCCGTTGTCAGTGACGGCACTGCCGTGCTCGGCCTGGGCGACATAGGCCCCGAAGCCGCCATGCCCGTAATGGAAGGCAAGGCCATCCTTTTCAAGCAGTTTGCCGGCGTAGACGGCTTCCCGATATGCCTGGACACGAAGGACACCGAGGAGATAATACGCATAGTGAAAGCCATAGCCCCGGCATTCGGCGGAATAAATCTTGAGGACATATCCGCTCCGCGCTGTTTTGAGATAGAAGAACGGCTGCAGGATATAGGCATACCGGTATTCCACGACGACCAGCACGGCACCGCCATAGTCATACTTGCCGGGCTCATCAACGCGTCCAGGGTCACGGGCAAGCCGCTTGAGAGCATGAAGATAGTCATATCCGGCGCAGGCGCCGCGGGCATGGCAGTTGCCAAGATGCTCACGTGCGTGAACGTCGACAAAAAAATATGCACGCCGGTCAGGGAAGTCATAATCTGCGACAGCAAGGGCCCGATAAGCAGGAAGCGCAATGGTCTTGAAGGCGTCAAAAAGACGATGGCAAACGTGACGAATCCAAGAAACGTTGAAGGGGCGCTCGCGGACGCCCTGAAAGGCGCGGACGTTTTCATCGGCCTCTCCAAAGGCAATTTAGTTACGAAAGAAATGGTAAAAACCATGGCGCCGAAATCCGTCGTATTCGCCATGGCGAATCCTGTTCCGGAAATATTGCCCGGCGAAGCCATGGCGGGCGGCGCCTTCATAATAGGAACTGGAAGAAGCGACTTCCCGAACCAGATAAACAACGTACTGGCATTCCCGGGGGTTTTCAGGGGCGCCCTTGATGCACGCGCTCCCCGCATAACCGAGAAGATGAAGGTGTATGCCGCCCGCGCGCTTGCGGCCTGCGTAAAGAACCCTGCGCCGGAAATGGTGATTCCGGACCCGTTCGACAAGAACGTGCCGTTGTCCGTGGCCGAGGCCGTCAGGAAAGCCGCGAGAGAATAACGGCGGAACGGCATTCATTGGAAAAGACAGCCCAAGCTATTTTCACGCGCATCGTTTTTAATGGCAAAGAACTCGGCTCCGGAACATTGTAACGTTCTTTGCATGCATCAGATGCCCTATGCTCAATTCGTGCACGTAGGCGATTCGCCAATGCCGTATTCTGCCGAAACGCCGCAGGATGTCGTCACATAGGCCCGGCTGAAGTTCGTGCACGCCGTTATTATTCCGCTTGTATTCACCGTGAGCGTGGTCTGCATGCCGCGCGCCATCGCAATGGGGAAGGCCGTAAGGTTTGTGCTTGTCAAGCCTTTTGTCGTTACTATAGACGCGCCTGTTATGGAGTCGTCGTCGAAACCGGAATTCCTGGCAATTATCCTTCCGACAGAGCCGTTCAGATCAAGATACACGCGGTCTATGACGACCGCTGCCGTGGTGCACGTGCCGGTCTTGTTTTTCACGCTGCCCCCCAGCGTGGAGTGTATAGCCGTAGACCAGTCAAGGGTAAGGGTGCCTATGACTATCACTATGGCTATCAGCAATACCGACGCTATGAGCGGCGACAGTCCCTTTGTTCTCATCATCATCAACAATTGTCAGGCTTGCTTTTCTCGTCCGATACGCAGCCTGTTGTAATTATGGCTTTGCTGAAATTGGCGCACACCGTAAGATTGGCGGTCGTATTGAACTCAATCAACTTTCTTTCCCCCGGGCCGATCTTCATAGGCAAGACCGAGGGATTGGACAACGGTATTGAAGCGCCGTAAGAATTCAATACGTCCGCGCTTGTTATGGTATTCGCGCCCTTGCCCATTGCATAGACGCGGATTTTGCCGGAATTGAAATCGGCGTATACGTTTTGGATAAGAACCGGATAGCACTCCGTCACTGATTTGGAATTGTTGCTTATCGTATCCGTATCGGACCTGACGACTTCAAGTGCCCACGGCCCGAGTATTGAAGAAACGCTAAACGCTATGGCTATCAGAAGAACTGAGGCAATAAGCGGCGATAGTCCCTTCATCCGGTATCAGCAGATATATTTCGTCGCCGCTATATAAATATGGGTTAAAGCCCGTGGCTTTGTTGAAAAACTCCGTTGATACAGACGTTATTGCGGTATTGACATGTGCAGACGCAACAGGCTGTGTTAGAGAAGCGATTATTCAACAAAACCTTAAACCCCGAAATATGCCGGGGGCATTGAGTGCACTCCTCTGATAATTTTGCCGTTCAGCATCCTCTCGGAAGCCCTTCAAAATTTGCTGTCGTGCATCTTCCCGAAACGACGGCATAGCTGAAATTGGAACAGGAACCTATCGCGCCTTCCGTACTGAAAGTAAGATATTTGAATTCGCCGGCATTTATGTTAAGCGGAAATTCCGTCAGGTTCGCGGCTTCCGAACCGTTATACGCATAAACCTTTGCGGACACTATCCGGTCCGGCGCCTGGCCCGAATTTCTCACGTTGACCCTTGCCCTGCCTGCAGAGAAATCAAGGTAGAAATCTTCTATCGCAAGCCCTGCAGCGTTGCATTTTACCGCCTCTTCCGTCCTGTTGCCGGAAGCATCTGCAGCGGACATTAGATTATCCATGAACCAACCTGAGAATATCGGCACCACCGTTGCGGCAATAAGCACAAGAAATATGCTTGCCAGAAGCGGCGATATGCCCTTCATTTTTTCATGCGCAATTTTCATAGTGAACGTCACTCCCGAAATACGCATCCGTCGCGGATGGGCAATTGTCCGCCGCAAACCTTATCCTGTCAACGGACGAAACGGGGATGCAGGATCCTCCGGAATCGTAAGGATACCATTTGCTTATCACGAACCCGGACGTGTCCTCAACTTCCACCCTGAAATTGTTGTATGTCTTGAGATTCTCGTATTGCGTATTGTAGACAGAAACCCCGTTCTGGTTAGACGACTGATTAACAAGCACCGTGGAATTAAAAAGCCTCACAAATTTTATGTTCGGGTGCGTCACGTTTATGATGAGCGTCGTGTTGAATATCCTGCTGTAGTTGGATATCCTCACCTCGTCTATGGTACCGTTGAAGTATACGGCAGCCCTGCCTATCATTACGTTGGATGCGGTCTGATTTATCGCCGAGTTCATCTTCCTGCTTCCCTGCAATATGCCGTCTATGTAGCAGAACAGATCGGTGCCGTTATATGACAAGGCGACATGATGCCATGCTCCGGCGGGCATCGAAAAGCTCACGGCATTCGTGGATCCGTCAACTATGCAGTTTATGTTTGCATTCGCATCATAGACGATGGCATAAGGCCATGAAGTCGCCGTTCCCTTGGCTACTATGCCTGCGCTCCCCCCGGTCGTCGAGTTGGCGTATACCCACGCTTCTACGGTGACCTGGTTCGTCATGTTCAGGCTTGCCGAATCCGAAGCGTTCAGATACTGGTCCGAGCCGTTGAACGTGAGGGCGCCGCCGTACTTGCCTGAAGGCGCGAAGCTGCAGTTGGTTCCCATGCCGTAGCACGTCAGGTTATTGCCGCGCGAGACGTCCAGCGTAGCGCTTGCCGATGCCTCGTTGAAGTGCCATAGCGCCACTGTATTCGTGTCGTTGGAATACGCGCTTCTGGAATCCATCGTCTGTATCGGCATCTTCGGGACGCCCGATATCAGGATGCTGTTGAAAGCCTTGTTGTCCGTGATCCCTGCCGAAAGCGCCGTCCTGTTGCCGTAGATTATATGCGTAATGCCGTTGGAAAGCGTTATGGCAAGGCTCGTCATTTCTACCCGCCTGTCGCCGGTGTTCTCTATAGACGCATTCGCGGCATAAGGCGAGCCTGTGAAGCAGTTGCTGTTGCACGATACCGAAACGTTCCTTACGTAGAATGACGCCGACTGGCATGAGAGCTTGTTTTCCGTCTGGTTCCTGAGTTCCTGCCCCTGGCTCTGAAAAAGGTTTGAAGACCAGCCGGAGATTATGCCTGCCGCCACGACCGTGATGCCGATAAGCATTATGGAAACTATAAGCGGATCGGCGCCTTTCATGCAATTACTTTCCCTGCCCTCGTATTTATTTCTGCAAAGATTCCCCTGCGCGGCAAAACCTTTAATCGTTCGCCTGCATTATTATGGACATGGACGTTTTCTGGGCGGACCAGCTTGCCGAAGAAGCGATAATAAGGGCAAAGAAGGAACGCCGCATAGTGACGTGCAGGGGAGCCGCTTCGCCGTCCGGCGGGAAGCACATAGGCAACCTCTTTGATGCCGCTAAAGCGTACATGGTGCACAAGGCGGTTTTGAAGAAAGGATATCAATCCCGTTTCGTCTTCACCCACGACGACCGCGACCCGCTGAGAAACATACCGTCGAAGCTTCCAAGGCTGGACGGAAAGTGGTACATGGTCGATGAAAACACGAAAAAAAAGCTGGAAAAATACCTTGGCGTGCCGTATTCAAGGACGCCTGATCCTTTCAAATGCTGCGATTCGTGGTCCGTCCATTTTGCCACGCTATGGGAGAACGGCGTGCGCGCGCTCGGGATGAAAGACGCCGAGTTCTATTTCGCCGAAGACCTGTATGAGGCCGGGCGGTTCGACAGCTGCGTGCAGGCGGCGCTTGAGAAGCTCGATGTTTCCCGCAAGATAATAAAAAAATTCCAGGAATCCAAGGAATCGGACTATATACCGTTTGACGCCATATGCGGAAAGTGCGGCAAGATAATGGGAAAGGCTGTTTCGTTCGACATTGAGAAAAAGACCGTTGATTACGTCTGCACCGGCCGCGACCTTGCCGGCAAGTATGCTATACAGGGCTGCGGCTTCAGGGGCACGACGACCTTCAGGGGCGGCAAGCTACCCTGGAGCTTTGAGTGGCCTGCGCAATGGTCGATATGGGCCACCACATTTGAGCCCTTCGGAAAGGAGCATGCCGAAGGTTCATGGCCAAGATGCAGCGTCATAGCCAGGGAGGTATTTGAAATTGAGCCGCCCATACCGCACATATACGAGTTCTTGCTGATCAACGGCGAGAAGATGTCCACGCGCTACGGCAATGTTTATATCGCTCAAGAGATGCTCCAGATAGTCGAGCCTGAAGTCTTCCTGTATTTTTATACGAAGAGGAGCAAGAAGCAGAGAAGCCTGGACCTGAAAACGATACATCTTCTTGTTGAGGATTTTGAAAAGGCCGAGCGCGTGTATTTTGGCAAAGACGCCGCGGATGAAAAAAACAGGGAAAACATGGCTCGCATGTACGAAAGCTCCTTCGCTTCCGTGCCCAAGAAGATGCCCTTCAGGCTGCCGTATCATCTTGCCGTCATGGTAGCGAATCTTGTCCCGGACAGGAGTTGGGAAAGGTCTCTGCAGATACTCAAGGAAACGGGCCACGTCAAGGAGCCGTTGCCTGCCGATGACGAGATGCAGATAAAAAGGAGGCTCGAGCTGGCTGCGCACTGGCTCGATATTTTCGCGCCGGAAGGCACGAAGATCGCAGTCAACGAAAACCCGCCAAAGGATCTGACGCTTGCGCTGAAGGAGAAAGCCGCACTGAAGGAGTTTGCCGCTTCATTGGATCAGGCGAAGACGGAAGAGGGTATATACGAAAAACTTTACGAGATACCAAGGAAGCATAAGATCGAGCCCAAGGCTTTCTTCAGGGCCGCTTATCTTGCCCTGATAAGCCGCGACCGGGGACCGAGGCTTGCGCCTTTCATAATGGCGCTTGGCAGGGGAAGAGTCAAAGAACTCCTGGAAAAACTCTGATTTTTATTTTAATATTGGAAATGCGTATATATCCGTATGGGCAATAAGCTCAAAGCGGCAGGCGCGGTATTCATCATAAGCGGCATAGCCATACTCACATTCACCGCCGGAATACTTTCCGACGCCTTCAGCGCCAGCATCAACGCTGACAAGCCGACCATCGAGAGCGCCGTAAACTCCACCATATCCATGTTCTTCCTTTCCATGCTTCTTGTAACCGTTGGATTTGTCGCCGTTATAGGTGACAGCGAGAATTAAAAATCATCGCATCGAATTCTGCCTAATCCGCCATGTTATAGCAAATTGCAATATTGATTTAGCTTTAGCTCCAATTTGCTATATGTAAAGAATATTATTGAATGTTCCGTAATCAATGTTCTTTATTATTAATGCGCGTGATCCGGCGTTTAAAGCATCGCCTGAAAGGATTCCGACAGCGCCTTCTTCTGGCCTTTATGCTTCAGTATTTTCAATGCCGAGCGGTAGTCTGCCCACTTGTAATCGTCATGCTCATCGCTTACTGAAACCCTATCCTCAAGCGCTTCAACGAGAAACACGGACTGTTTCGCGCCCGTGTACCCGCTCTTGTACCATGCCGGATACCTGTACGCTATCTCCGTCGGCATCCTGGCCCGCACTTTAACTTTCCCTATTCCCGTCTCCTCGCGTATCTCCCGCAGCAGCGCTTCTTCATCGCCCTCGCCGGATTCAACGCCGCCCTTGGAGAACTCCCAGCCCTTCCAGCCCTGCTGCCTGTGCAAAAGAAGAAATTCCGGCTCTTTTTCGCCCTTCCGATAAACGACGCCGACCACTCCCTTTCTCGTCTTCGTGCCGGCTTTCATATTCCAAGCGCCCTCTTCAGTATAATCTTCTCCGCTTTCTCCCCGATGTAGCCGGCCATCCCCAGCCCAAGCGTCATTATCATGGCAGAAAGCGACGAAAAGAATATGTAACTCACGCTTGTTTCATATATGTAATTCATAATCGGTTCCTGCTTCGCGACCACAAAACTTATTGACTGGACAATCGATATCGTCATTATGAGCAGGAGGAGCTTTTCTTCCAACTCCACGCCGCTCCAGAAAAACGATCCGAACAGCCATGCCGGCGCCAATATCATGCCCAGCACCGGCAAACCGTTGATAAATATGCTGACGGCCGACGCAAAGAGCCCGCTCCCGCCAACAAATCCCGGCATCACGATGGAAGAATGTATAATTCCCACCACCGTAAACAGCAATAACACGGGCAATCCATTGGTCCTGAACGAACCCAAGAAGTCCTTCTCGGACGCCATACTGAAAACTATGCATTTCCGCCCTTAAATGCACCCGCCAGGCAAAAATGTATGCGGGGGGCAGGATTTGAACCTGCGAAGGCACTAAGCCACTAGGTATCTTAGACCATGCCGGTCATCTGAGCCTAGTCCCATTGGCCGGACAGTCACCTAAGCCTAGTCCCATTGGCCGCTAGGGGACCCCCGCTTCAACACTGCCACTATATTCTTGGAGAAGGCATTAAAAGCCTTTTCGCCGCTTTCCGGAATCTCCGCCTCAAAACCGCTTTCGCGCAGGAAAGACGCCAATTCCGCTTCTGTGAAAAGATAAATATATCTATTGTATTCCTTGCCGCCGCTTTTCCACGGCACTTCGCTCTCGTTCGGCGTCTTCATGAACTTCGGCTGGTCCTTGTTCCAGACCGTGACGAGCGCCTTCCCGTCGGGGCTCAAAAGCCTGCGGACCTCGGAAGCGCACGCCTTTCTTTCCCTGATCGCATGCAGCACTGCCACGAGCAGTATCCTCCCGAATGCCGACTTCAGCGGCAATGCCGCGGCATCCGCGCGCATCAAGTGCGCCTTTACCCCCTTCTTTGCGGCGTTCTCTTTCGCGTGAAGAAGCATTTTGTAAGAGCTGTCAACGCCTATGAACGTCATGCCTGCCAGGAAATTCCTTCCTGAGCCGCACCCTACGTCAAGTACAACGCCCTTCCATCCCTGAAGAAACGCCGTGACTTCATCTATTGGAACGGACCTGAAAGAGTTCCAGCTTTCCGCTATGCCGTCCCATACTGTTCGCATGAATTTTCATGCAAGAAGAATTTATATTTGCCATTTATCTCCTCTATTCAATCTGCATATATGCTGGAATCGCCTGTGATGCGTCCAAAATGCCGCTTTAAATAACCAGCGATTATATCTCTGGCAGATCTCTATATGACAATGGCACCACTTTAGCAGCAGACGGAAAATGTTATGGCCGGGCTTTATGCATCGCTTACTCCAACCGTTCCTGCGATAATTCCTCCCGACATGAAAAAATTTTATGCGGGTATGGCGAGAGATTACTCAAAAGCTTTGATTGCCTCGGTCACGATTATTGGCGATTCCGACGAAAACGCCAACAATGCGTTGGGCCGCATAATCCCAAGCACGGCAAACTACGCCTCCGCCGCAAGCCATGGCAGCCCTGCAGAAGAGATAAAACTGGTATATGAAACGTTGGTACCCATCGCCACATGCCAATTCTTGCAGGGATACCGACTGGCAGGTGAATGGCCGCTCCTTTGGATATCTGAAATGATTGGATATCCCTTCCGCGAAGTCTTGATTACGCAACCGAAACTCGCGGTCGCAGACGCACGTTTAAGGGCCATGAAAGAACTGGATCGCTATGCGACAGCTCACCCTGAAAATGCGAAATTGCCGGCATTTTCTCCGGAAAGGCAAATGAGGCTTGCCGTCTGGCCATCGCACGACTAATCCCTCTACCGGACGGCTATCTGCTGTTGAGAGCTGCTCAAGGCAATGAAGATACAGAACACCTCTATTCTCCGATGATAGCAGGGTATAACGCAGGCACAAGACGGCTATCTTGCACTATCGTAAATATGTAATCACGCCGCCATTGACAATATAGCCGGCCCGAACTGGAAAGCCAGAAGGGCGTTGAATATCAGGTACATGACCGCGCTGAAATAATCTATCGGCTTGCCGAACATCATCTTTTCCGATATGCCGTAGCCCGCGTCCTTGATTATGACCACGATGGCGGTAAGTATCAGAAGCTCCTTTATTCCAACAGCCCATAAAATTCCGGCGCATAGCGCGCCTATCGCATCGACTATGTTGTTCGGATGCGGTATGAAGAACGGCCATTCGGGCTGGGGCAGAGGCAGGAACACGTATTTGGAGGAGTGCAGCAGCGGGATCACTATTATGCTGAAGAGGAATGCCGGAATCGCGCCGTACGCGATGCCCAGTATTATCGTGCCTATCGTGGTGAACTCGACACCCAGATAGCGTATCGGCCCGAGCATCCCGAAGATTATCTTGTCTATCCACAGAATCGCATAAGCCGCGGCCATCGCCAGGCCGCCGATAAGGTAGAAAAGCGCCGCGCCGAGGAACAACGTGGAAACGAATACCGGCGTCTTGTAGGGCATGTTCATTTCATCACCATGGAAAAGAGTTGGGCGCTACGGTTTAATACATTATAATTCAGGCCGGCAACTTCAACCGGGGAATTATAGCGCTTGTCCGTGCGGTTTGGCAGGTTATGATTCCCGGCCGGCGGCTCATGAAAATAATTCGCCTTGAAAATTCTATTTATACCGGAAGCCTAAATTTAATAATGATTTTAGAGAACGCAGCCCTCTTTTTGGCATCAGTTCTTGTCCTTGCCAAAAGCGCCGGCTACGCAACGAAATGCATGATTGACATTGCAAGATACATGCGCCTGTCCGAATTT
>JAGVVY010000030.1 GCA_018304585.1 Candidatus Aenigmatarchaeota archaeon
GAAAATAATCCTATTTTCAATAGCAGGCAGGGAAAAAGAAAGCCTTTATTCCGTTCTGACACGACTTTCCTCCACACACGGCATAGCGTTGTCAACGCTAAAGATGAATGCGCGGGTGCTGAAGAGCCTTGAGCTTATTTCATTCAACGGGCGCGTGGAACTGACACAGTCCGGCAAATTTGTAAAAACAATGATGGGTGATAACAATGGAGAGTGAACGCCTTCCTTGAAGCCAAGGAAGGCGTAAGGAACAGATACGGTCTCAGCAAGATTAAATTCCGCATTTACGACGTTACGAATGCGTTTTCGGGAACTGAATGCAACGTGTTAAAGAATGCCGATATGGTGTATCTTGGCAGGGTAGGGGAAGGGTTAGGTGTTCTTACTGCAATAGTAGGCGAGAACGTTTACCGGAACAGAGCAACGGACTATGCGACCGAATATTTGTCAAGGTTTCTCTCCAAGACAAACGAACTGCAGGGAAAAGAGAGATTCACGATATTCGGCGCAGAACTTAAGCCTGCGAGATGCGACTGGCATGCAGTCTCGGAAAGCCTTGTTTCGGACGCGCTAAGAAAGAGCGCTAAAGACTTTTACGTTTCTTCCGACAGAAGAAGGATAGACGGGGTTTCCGGCCTGAAAGGCATAACGCTTTACGAGATGCGCAGCGCGTGCGAAATGGCTTCGGCTGATTTGAGAAACGCCGACCTCATAGTGGTTTCCACGTCCGAAGGAGCGCTAAGAAACTTGGAGAGAAACGTGCAAAACCTATTAATGCAGTCGTGAAAAGGTGTTATGTATGTCAGAAGAAGGCGGGATGACGAAGAAGAGAAGCGAGGACTTCAGCAACTGGTATCTTGAGGTAGTCCGCAAAGGGGGGTTCATGGACCAGAGAACCCCGATAAAGGGCTTTGACGTGATAACGCCCTGGGGCTATTCCATATGGGAGATAATCCAAAAGGAGTTCGACGCCATGATAAAGCAGAAAGGCGTTCAGAATGCGTATTTCCCGCTGTTTATTCCCGAGAGCCTGATAAAGAAGGAAGAGGAGCATTTTGCAGGCTTCAGGGCGGAAGTCGCGAGGGTCACTGATGTCGGCGGCGAGAAGCTCGCCGATCCCCTCATCGTCAGGCCGACGTCTGAAATGATCATGTACTATATGTACAAGTTGTGGATACGCTCTTACAAGGATCTGCCGCTTAAAATCAATCAGTGGAACAACATCGTGCGCATAGACACCAAAGTGACGAAGCCCTTCATCCGCGGCCGCGAATTCCTCTGGCAGGAAGGTCATACCGCGCATGCGACAAAAGCCGATGCAGAGGAATTCCTTCACAAGATCATAGGGCTCTATTCAAATATGTACGAACTTTTTGCCATAGAAGGGCTGAAGCTTGTAAGGCCGCAGCACGACACGTTCCCGGGAGCGGGCTACACGGTCGTCTTCGATACGCTTGTTCAGGACGGCAAGGTCGTGCAGGGCCCTGGCTCGCATTTCCTCGCCCAGAAGTTCTCAAAAGCGCTTGACGTCTCTTTCACGGACGAAAAAGAACAGAAGCAGCACGTCTGGCAGACCTGCTGGGGCATGACGACAAGGCAGATAGGAATACTTCTTATGCACCACGGCGATGACAAGGGAGCGGTGCTGCCGCCCGGCGTTGCGCCTGTTCAGGTCGTCATAATACCTATCTTGTTCAAGGGCAAGGAAGAAATTGTGCTTGAAAAGGCCAGAGAAATAGCCAAGAAGCTGAAGGCGCGCGTTTATGTCGACGAGAGGAACCACACCGCAGGCTTCAAGTTCAACGAATGGGAACTTAAGGGCGTCCCTCTTCGTATAGAGATAGGGCCAAAGGATATTGAAGCCGGGCACATAACTGTTGTGCGAAGAGACACACGTGAGAAAATCCAGGTCAAGACGGTAACTGACGTTGAGAAGATGCTTGAGAAAATGCAGCATGACATGCTCGAAAAATCCCGGACATTCCTCAAGGAAAATATACGCGACGCAAAAAGCAAACAGGAAGCGATATCTGCCATGGCAAAGGGCGGCTTTGTGCGAATAAACTGGTGCGGCTCTGCTGAATGCGATAAATCCCTGAAGAAAGAAACCGGCGGCGAGATACGCGGCACACTCTGGGGCAAGAAAGAGCATGCCGCCGGCTCATGCATCTGTTGCGGCTCGCCTGCGAAGCACGTTGCCTACGCGGCGCGGGCTTACTAATAGTAATACTTAAGTAGGTTTTGTAAGTAATGGTTACATGAGAATAAGAGTATTATTCGCAATTTTGTTCATTATAGGGGTTTCTCTTGCCCAAGAAACACAAATTGACATTCCATTTCCTGGAAATTCTTATTCTATCATATTGAATAAAGATTGGTATATTCTTGGCGAAGCGGTCAACATAACATCTTCCGAAACAGTAACATATGTTCTGGATACAGAAACGGGTGCGTGGATAATAAACGGAAGCTTTGGTTTTATAGGTTCTGTCGCCGTTTCAGGGCCAAATACAACATTTACGTTACCTTTAAAGAACTCTGCGTTTGATCTATGCCTTTCTATCGATCCCACTCATAGAAGATGCACGAGGCAATATAAAGGAGGCTTTGTTCCAAGCGTTGCAGGAACATATACTGTTTCCAACGGAATGACATCGAAAACTTTCATAGTGCTAGAAAAAGCCTCCGCTGACGTATCAATCGAAAGAGTAGACTACACAATCAGAAAAGTTGAAGACAGTTACGTTGTCAATTTTACCGTGGCAATAACGAACAAGGGGAGTATGTCCTCCGACTATATTTTCAGTTATGAATTCGGTGACGGGATAGGAGGAGGCAGGACAGTCAACATGACATTAATGCCAGGAGAAATAGATATAGAGAAAATATCGCATCTCTATTACCCGGGTGAATATACTACGAAGTTCTTCGCTACAACCAGTGATGATTATGATCCGGCAAATAACGAATTCGAGAAGACGGTCGTAGCAAAGCTTCGGGATCTTGCTGTCACTGGGGTGAGAGTTGTAGGGGTCGTGAACAGGACAAACGGCAGCTCAGTGCAGATGGAAGTAGTCGTGAAAAATATTGGCCATGCCAAATCAGGTAGCTACAGTTTATGGAAAAGATTTGGCGATGAAGGAGTAATTATTATTCCAATGTTTAGTTTTCTGCCTTCGCCTACTGAAGCTTCTCTTGAGCCTGGCGAAACCAAAGGCTTTTTCTTTATCCATGATTATAAGTTCGGCGATTATAAGCCGGAGTTCGGCATAATAGTGCCTATATCTGTATGTGTGTTCCCTCTGGATGACGTTTCAGAATGCACTGTTAATGACGGCGATACATCTAACAACATAAAATCAATTCGTATGGTTGTTTCTAATGCTGCAACATCGGACCTTTTACATTTTGGCACTGCGGTTGTAACTGACAAATGGACCAGCGTTAAGTTCGCACGCAATTTCAGCGATCCTGTTATCATAGCAGGACCTGTTGGCATGAACGGCTCGCAGCCTGCACACGCCAGGATAAGAAATGTGACGCATGGCGAATTCGAGATAAAGGTTGAGGAATGGGACTATCTTGACGGGGTGCATATTGCCGAAAGAGTGCATTATATTGCTATGGAGCGTGGAGTGCATACAATCGTGACAGGCGTTGCCATAGAAGCAGGAGCATTATTGACAGGAAATAGGTTTAATGATACATTATTTTCCCGTTCATTCGGGAGCACGCCTGTAGTATTCACGCAGATGCAGACTTTCCATGGATCAAATGCGGCTGTGACAAGGAATGATGGCGTCACCAAAACAGGATTCCGAAGCATGGTACAGGAAGAGGAAGGTTCAAAAGACGGCGGATTCCATGCGGTTGAAAAGATGGGTTATATAGCAGCCGAGCCTGGAGTTTATATCATAGGTAGGGAAATTCTCGAAGCAGGCGCGGCAGATGTTTCAAGTAAGTGGACAAACGTACAATTCTCATCGGCCTTCGGGTTTCCTCATATTCTTGCCTCCGTACAGACCTTCAGGGGTTCTGATACGGCAGGCGTCCGCTACAAGAACATCAGCAGAAACGATGTAGAGCTAAGAATAGAAGAAGAGCAGTCCAAAGATACTGAAACAGGGCATATACTGGAGTCCCTTGGCTTTCTGGTATTCGGATGGTAGTCGCATTTTGGCGGCTTTGTATGAAAAGTAGCTGATGAACACACGTTGTTGTGATTTTGAGAAGGTAAAATACAACCAGTTGGCCAATTTTAGACTTTAAGTGCAAAGCTCATTTTGACCCAACGTATTTATTCCGCCAAAGCCAGTAATTAAGCATGAAAAGCGAAAAAATAGCGCGCCAGGAGATAGAGCGTCTTTTTGCCAGTGACAATTATATTTCTCTAAGGTCTTTGGATAAGCCTGTGCAGATGCCGATGGAAAATATTATTTCACTGCAAGGAATTGCAGAGCCTATGATGCCAGAGATTGAAATTTCCTTGAACCCGCTTGGCATGCTTTCCAATGAATCTGATACCCAGGGCGTTGTAATGAAGATATTGCAAAATAGATGCGAGCACCTTTCGCCCGGCGTGGAATGCAATGTAGGCGGTTTTGGCAGCTTGCAGTGCCTTGACGGGCCTTTCCACAGACAATGCCCGTTCAAGCAGAGGCACGCGTACCTCAATTCAAGGAAGACTGAAAAGGCGTAGAATCGCTTATTTATAGCGTTAGACCGGGCATTGAATTCATGGAGATAAAAGTTGTTCTTGAAAAAGAAGATGAAGGGGAGCATGTTAAATCCCGATTATTAAATGCAGAAGACGGCGCTCTGAAAACTTAAATACTTAACAGTCAATAACTAATAAGTTTCATTCTAACGGTGAACAAATGCAGGCTCAAGGGATAACGGCTGAAGATGCCAGGAAAACGGGAACCACCACTCTTGCGATGGTTTGCAAGGACTGCGTGGTCGTGGCTGCTGAAAGCAAGGTCACGATGGGATATCTTGTTTCTTCAAAAGAATTCCCGAAAATCTACCAGATAGACGACAAGATGGTAATGACGGTTTCCGGCGGCGTCGGGGATGCGCAGAGCGTGGTCAGGATACTCAGGGCCGAAATAAACATATACAAGCTGACAAGGAACGCAGAGCTTACCGTGAAAGGGGTTTCCACGCTTTTGGCGAACATACAGCAGAATTCAAGGTTCTATCCTTATATGCTCATGCCCATAATAGCGGGCGTAGACCGCACGGGCATGCACGTTTTCAGCGTGGACCCTGCAGGCGGCATAGGCGAAGACGCTTACACGTCCACGGGATCCGGCTCGCCTTTCGCATACGGCGTACTGGAAGACGGCTTCAGGAAGGACATGACAAGGGAGGAAGGCATAGACCTCGCGACGCGCGCCGTCCGGGCCGCACGGGAGCGTGATATAGCCTCAGGCGGGAAGAACATAGACATAGCCGTCATAGACAAGAACGGCACGGAATTTCTGAGAAAGTGAAGATTTCATATTATCACAACTGCGCCTAGTTTTCAGGTGAACATATGGCAATATTGGAAGACGTAAAAAAAGAACTGCCGGCAGATGCCGAGATCAGCGATTCGGCGTATGAAGGCAGCGAGCTGATTTATTACACTAAAAACAAGGCATTCCTCACCGACTCGCTTCCCGCGATAAAGAAGCTGGTCGGCAAGTTCAAGAAAAGGATAGAGATACGGGCAGATCCGGCCATCATCATGGACGAAGAGAAGACGGTTGAATTCATCCGCAAGGCCGTGCCAAAGGAAGCGGGCATCAAGGACATCTATTTCGAGCCCGAGTTTGCCAAAGTTGTAATCCACGCGGAGAAGCCGGGAATCGTCATAGGCAGAAGCGGCGAGGTCCTCGCTGAAATACGCAACAAGACTTTCTGGACGCCCGATATCAGGCGCGCCCCGGCCATAGACTCGGAGATCATACGTTCAATAAGGAAGATGCTGCACAACGAGGCCGGTTACAGGAAAAAATTTCTGCAGGAGACGGGAAAGAAGATATACTCGGAAGGCAAGGAAGTCGAATGGGTAAGGATAACGGCTCTTGGGGCGTTCCGGCAGGTCGGCAAGTCCGCAGTCCTCGTCCAAACGCCGCAGAGCAAGATACTTCTTGACTGCGGCATAGACGTTTCCGCGACGGGCAACAGGCCGTATCCGTATCTTGACGCGCCCGAGTTCCAGATACAGGCGCTCGACGCGGTGGTCATAAGCCACGCGCATCTTGACCACGCGGGCTTCGTGCCGTACCTGTATGAATACGGTTACCGCGGGCCGCTGTATTGCACAAGGCCGACGAGGGACACGATGACGCTGCTCCAGCTGGATTTCATACAGATATGCCAGCGGGAAAACAAGAAGGCCCCGTACAGCTCGAAGGCGATAGAAGAAATGATAAAGCACTGCATACCGCTTGAGTACGGCGAAGTTTCGGACATAACGCCGGACATAAGGCTGACGCTCAACAACGCCGGCCATATACTCGGTTCGGCCACGACGCATCTCAACGTCGGCAACGGCCAGTATAATTTCCTGTACACGGGAGACCTCAAGTACGAGAACACCAAGATGTTTGACAAGGCTTATACCGATTATGCGAGGGTGGAATGCGTGCTGATAGAAGGCACTTACGGCGCCAAGACCGACACCCTGCCACCCGGAGAAAAGGGAGAGGAATATTTGATAGCGAAAGTCAAGGAGGTCAAGGAGCGCGGCGGAAAAGTAATAATACCCAGCTTCGCCGTGGGCAGGGCCCAGGAAGTCATAGCCATGCTCATGGATTCCGACATAGACATGACGGTTTATCTTGACGGCATGCTGTGGGACGCAACCGCCATCAATACCGCCTATCCTGAATTCATGTCAAAGGCCATGCAGTCGAAAATACTCCATCAGGGCAAGAATCCGTTCATGGACCCGAGGCTCAAAGGCGTCGGTTCGCAGAAGGAAAGAATGGCCATCATCGAGTCGGCCGAGCCGTGCGTCATTCTTGCAACGTCCGGTATGCTGGTGGGCGGGCCCGTCATGAACTATCTTGAGAACTTTGCAGGCAATGAGAAGAATGCCTTGCTGTTCGTAGGGTATCAGGCCGAAGGCACGATGGGAAGAAGGATACAAAAGGGCTGGACGCACATACAGATGGATAACGGCAGGGCCATGGAACTGAAGCTGGAGATAGGCACCGTGAAAGGCCTTTCAGGGCACAGCGATTTCAGCCAGCTCATGGCATTCATAGCCGCTTTCAGGACAAAGCCGAAGAAGATACTGGTCAACCACTGCGAGAACATGAAGTGCGTTGAATTCGCAAAAGAGGCCCACAAGTATTTCGGGGTGGAAACGATGGCTCCGAAGCTTTTGGAAACCATCCGGCTGAAGTGAGCAATCCGTACTTAAATATTTGCATCC
Organism: Candidatus Aenigmatarchaeota archaeon; assembly: GCA_018304585.1. Lineage (GTDB taxonomy): Archaea > Aenigmatarchaeota > Aenigmatarchaeia > GW2011-AR5 > GW2011-AR5 > JACQID01. The sequence goes on from JAGVVY010000030.1 coordinate 7,430, forward strand.
TAATAGCTTGTGTGAGATCATGGTAGTCGGATACGGCAAGTCAATAAGGGAGAAGGTAAGAACGGCCGTCCTAAAGTCCAAGGCCCGTTATCAGTGCCCCAAGTGCTCGAGGATGGCCGTGAAGCGCGCCTCATCCGCCATCTGGCAATGCATCAAGTGCAACGCCAGATTTGCGTCAGGCACATATGAGTTCAAGTGACGTGATTGTATGTACAAGTGCATGCTTTGCAAGAAAGACTTTGAGATGGAAGATAATGCAATAAGATGCCCTTTCTGCGGTTATAGAATAATCAGCAAGACGCGGGAGAGCTTCCGAAAGCACGTCAAGGCGCAGTGATTCTTATGAAAGAGCTGGAAGAAGTCATGAACCAGCTGCAGGGACAGAACCAGCAGCTTCAGGGAATAGTGTCCCAGAAGCAGACTTATATGCTCCAGATGCATGAGCTGGAAAAGGCGCTTGAGCATCTGGCCGGCGTAAAAGACCAGAAAGTGTACAGGGCGGTCGGTCCTCTCATAATAGAAGCGGGAAAGGACGAAGTGAAAAAGGAACTGGAAGAAAACAGGGAAGACGTCGATCTCAGAATAAAGACGCTGGAAACGCAGGAAGAGAAGATAAAGAAAAAACTCAAGGAAAACCAGAAAAAGCTTGAGGATCTGGCCGGGAGCTATCGCGACGGCCAAGGCGGCTGATTACACGGTGATTTGATGGACATGAACGTAATATTTTCTTCAGCGCCTTTTCCATATGCTCAACGCCATCTGATTACACGGTGATTTGATGGACATGAACGTAATAAACAACCTGCTGGATGAAATAGCCGCGGACCGGACCGTGCCCAAGAATATCAGGTCTGCCATGGAGCAGGCCAAGGCCTCGCTTGCCGATGTGAAGCAGGAGATGGCGGTCAGAATAAACGGCGCGATATCGATACTTGACGAGGTCGCAAACGACCCGAATATTCCGGTTTACAGCAGGACGCAGATATGGAACATAGTTTCCATGCTGGAAGTCCTGAACGAAAAATCGCAGTGATGCGATAGCAGGGATATAAATATTTGCAAGCGGTATGAATATACATGCCATGCGCGGAAGGCGCTGAAATATTCAAAACGCAATGCGTTTCATTATAATTTAAGGTTGAGGAGGAATTATAGGGATATGGCAATCACGGACATCTTCAGAAAGCAGCCTCAGGAATATGTCGAGCTTGATTTTGAGGACGACGAGAAGCCGCACGGCAAACTGATGATACAGGTTGAAAAGCTTTCTTCTTACCCGGACGCGGACCGCATACAGGAAAAGATCCGGAGCGGGCGGATAGTTCTTGTCAGAATACACGAGCTCAGGGCCAAGGACATCGGCGAATTGAAGCGTACCGTGGCAAAGATAAGGAAAACATGCCTTGCGCTTGACGGCGACATCGCCGGCATAGGCGAAGACTGGCTGCTCGTCACCCCGAAGACCGCGAAGATCCACCGCGGCGGCGACGACGAAGCGGAGTGATTGTTAGTAGTCTGTCCACTAAATTCCTTTATTAATTCTGTTCATGCTTCAAATGATTTACCTATAAGTCCCCATTTTTTACTACTGTAGATTGGCTTTGTTTAATAGATGGGTTCATGCCACAACCTGTTGTGTTTCAGAAAATCAATATCGCAACCTATTGCGTTCCTACAGATTATTTAAACAAACCCTGTAGCTCGTAAAGCTTTTTTAGGGGTCGTGTATTATAGCAAATGACATTAGAATGCCTGAAAACTAATGTCATCTACTATAGTTATATCCCATATTTTTTATTCATTCTCCCCAGCATTTCGTTCAGGCGTTCTCGTCCCCGATCGAATATCCGATCGAATTCCGCTCTCTGGTTTTCTTCAGCATAACTATGATATTCTCTTCTGAGATCGTGGGCAGACGTTCTGTCGTCTTCCCGTTGCGCCTGAACGCGGGCGCGCTCTGCAAAAATTTCCCGTTGCCTTCTTTGCATATAATTCAAGAATGTTGTGCCGCCGAGTTCCATAAGCAATTTATTCGGCATGTTTCTGCCCATGTATTGATGGACGTAAGGCTCCATGGAAGGATCTATTTCGGGATCTGCGGGTTGCGCGGTATATGCCGGTGTTTTTCTATGGCCCGTATGCATTCCTGCGCCGTTTTGCCTTCCTGAGGAGGGGCGTTTTTTATCGACTTCTTCCTGCCCCCTGCGGAACGCGTATTCCCTGAATTGCGGGCCTCCCCGTTTCAAGGCTTCGTCGAATGTAAGAATTTCATAGTTCAAGAATTTTTCAAAAATTTCTTCATCGCTTTCCGGTGAGTGATTTGCGCCTGAATGGGGCTCGTATGAAAACGCCGTTCCGTTGGCATCGTATTTCCGGCGCTCTGCGGGGTCGGAGAGTATCTGATAAGCTATGTTAATACACGTCATCATCTCGCTGGCCTCAGGCGACTTGTTACGATCGGGATGCCATTCAAGTGCCTTGACCCTGTACGCTGTGCGTATATTTTGCGCGGTAGCGTCGCGTTTTATGCCAAGAATTTGATACGGATCCATCAGCGTCCCCTTTCGCCTGTTGATAAATCTCGATTCCTGCATGGATTTTAGTAATCCTGCGCAGCATATCGTTCAAGTGTTCTTTCAAGATTTGCCAGTTTTCTTTCCAGTTCTCTTTCTTCCCTTGCACGGTTCCTGCCAAGTTCCCCCATTTGCCTTTCCAGGTCTTCCATGACTTCACTTATCCTGCCGTCTCTTTCCTCATGGAGGCGGTCTATTTTTTCTTTCAATTCTGCTTCTTGCAGTGCGGATTTGCGATCGAACTCCTCTCGTTCTCGGTCTATGATATAATCTCCCATATGGGAGCCTCCTCCCCTGCGCAAGGCTTCTTCAAACGTGAGGCCTCCCGACTTATATTCTTTGTATATTGCCTCTCGTGTGTCAGGGGCGCCTTCCGCATGAGACGCTTTCCATGCGTCGTACTGCTGTCTTAAGGATGCCCCTCCGAGCTTTTCCGCTTCTTCCTCGGTGATTTCGCCATTGTATAGTCTTGCGCAAAGAGAATCAAACTCGGTTTGTGTTGCGCCTTTGGTTGCCTGTTGCCGGGTTCCGGCAGTCTGTTTCTTTGCACGCTCCTCAGACATTCTTCTATCAATATACGTATCAAGATCGGCCATGAGCTCAAAAGAAAATCCGAATATAGAATGCGCCTTGGCCTTCGCGTAGAATCTTGACATTCCTTCAAATTCAGGATCTCTTTCTATGTTCGACCTATAATTTCTGAATATTTCCTCGAATAGTCGTTCTCTCTCGGCCTGCGGGGTTTGCTTATACTTCTGATCGCTCTCCACAAACCATGCCGGTTGCCCGGCGGATGCCGGCTCCAGCGCGGGTTCTCATTACTATTATATCGTACTCCGCCCGCTTGTCCGGGTCGGAAAGCGTCTGGTACGCCTCGTTTATCCCCTTGAAATTATCCTCCGAGTCTGGGGATCTGTTCCTGTCAGGATGGTATTCGAGGGCCTTTCTTCGGAACGCTTTGTGTATCTCGTCTTGTGGTGCGTCTCTATTTACCCCGAGTCTTTCATAAAAATTTCGCGTCATTTTGTCACCATGGTATCGTATGCACGGGACGCTGGTAAACGCCGCCGGGGGGCTTTTGTTTTCTTCTTTGGTTGAGAAGCTCGCTCACGCTTCTTGCCGATTCCGCCACCCTTCTTGCGTCTTCCTCGGTCAAAGGCGGCGAATCAGCTTGTTTGGGGGCGTCATAAAGATCGTTTTCGGACGGCATCTGGTCGGCATCGTTGTTTACGGGTGCATCGGGTGCCTGAGGTTTTGCAGAACCGTTGGGATTATCCTCCCGTGCCGGCTGGCGCGATTTCCGCTCCTCGCGAGAAAAATCCCGGATGCGGAACTGCACATATGCACTAATTCCCGGCATTTTATCCTCCATACAGAAGATTTGGTTCCATGAAGCTTTGTTGTCGCGATAGTCTTGGAATACAGGCTCATATGCAGGGTCAACGCCGTTGTACACGTAAGGCGGAGGTTTTGGCTTTTCAGTCTGGGACTCTTTGCGCTCCTGACCTGAATTAGCATTGCCGCTCTGCTCTTGCGGGTTCTTGAATCTCCTGTTTATAACATAGTTGCTAAAGCGTTCCAATGCCTCTGGGCCGTAAGTATTGATGACTTCCTGACTTGCCAGAATCGCGCCCATAAGGTCGCCCATCCGTGCCTCATGTTTTTTGTATATAATTTCAAAGTCGGCGTCAGACGGCGAAGCCGTGCCGGGAGACCGTGCACCATATGGCCCCGCACTGCCGATTTTCCTGTCGTACTCCACCCTCTTGGTGGGGTCGGAAAGCGTCTGGTACGCCTCGTTTATCCCCTTGAATATTTCCTCTGCATCCGAAGATTTGTTCCGGTCCGGATGATATCGCAGAGCTCCTGTTCGGAACGCTTTGTGTATTTCTTCCCTCGTGGCATTCCCGTCCACTCCAAGTATTTCATAAAAGTTTCCCGTCATTTTATCACAATTTTACTATTTATTAGTGGTAATATATTTATATTCCTTTCGATTCCGTAAAATCTATATTATACTATTAAAAACGTTTAAATACTGAAATAATTCTGGCTTCCTATATTATATACGAACACATCAGGCAAGCTTCTCGAAATACTTCCTGCGCAGGAATGCGGAAAGTTCACGGTGCTTGGTTACTGTTTTCCAGAATTCGTCGCCCTGAAGCAGCGTTGCATCGTGCAAGGGTTTTGCGATGTGCGTGGGCATGGCAAGCTCTTCCGGTTTTTTTGAAACAATGCCTTTGAGCAGGCTCACGGCGTCCCGGAACTGCCGTTGCTTCTCCGCGAACCACTGGTTTTCCTCAATGTAAGGCGGGAATTCGGATTTGCCGTACTTTCCCGTGAATTCCCTCACGTGCTTGGCCGAGAATATTTCCGGCCCGGGCATCTTCTTCACGGGCGGCTGCTGCCAGACGTTCATTTCCATGATTATGCACATGTCGTCGCCGGAAAAGGCAAAGCTTCGAAGAACTGAAAATTCTTCCTTTTCGAGCATGGCTTCGATTCTCTTGGCGGTTTTCCTCAGCTGCGGATATAGCGTATCCTCTATCACGTCAGGCTTTTTCATTTTGAGCACGGCGAATAAAGTGCCGCGTTCCTTCAGCTTCTGGAGTTCTTCTTTTCCCAGGAAAAGCCCGTGCAGGGAGAAATATGAATCGTCGGGCCTTGCAATGAAGGACACCGCCGCCCGGACGAACTTCACGAAGTTCTCTGCGCCAAGATTGGCGGCCACGTTCCTTTCGGGATCGACGGGATCCACTATGACAAGCGGGTCTGCAAATTTGGAAGCCGTGCCTGCGTTCTCGATGTCTATCTTGACGGGGGGTTTCCACGCAGCCGCAGCCTTGAGCAGGTTCTCAAGCTTGCCGTAATTTATGGCAAGCAGCTCGCACGTGTAGCCGGAAAAGCCCCGGTTTTTCGCGTCGCTGCCGTAGACGCCCGCCCCTTTGCAGAACTGCTTAACGAGACGCACTTCGTCCCTGAATTCAGCGGGCAGTTTTTTGAGTACATAATCCCTATGAAGCGGCGAACGGTCCACGGCGCTTTTTATTTTTTCGCCCGGCGCTATGCGGTAGCACGGGACGATGTCGACCAAAAAATCAGGCGTGCGGGCCCTTAGATAAGGGTGCTCGGCGTACTTTATTATCGTTGCGCCGTTGATTTGTTTTGCAATCTGTTTTCCGAATTCGAGGCCTTTCTTCTCCAGTTCGTCGCGCGAAGCAGATGCCGGAAACATGATAAAAAGGTCCACGTCATGGTCGCCGCGAAGCCATGTATGCTTGCCGATGGAGCCGCACATGGCGCCTTCGAGTTTAGAGACGGTTTTAGTCACGGAGAGCAGGCGCGCAGTGAAGGCTCCGACTTTATTTTCTTCCTCGGCAGTAGGCTTTATCTTTCTCAGCACGGCCTGCTTTATCGTCTTGACGGTCATGATGATACTTGTAGTCGGCGGTTTAAGTTCGTTTCATATTACTGCTGGATTATGCCACCCAACTAATAAACATGATGATACTTGTAGCCGGCGTTTATAGTTAACCCAGTAAAGATTCCGTATATGATTTACTGGGTTCACATATATAGCATGTGACATAAATAATAAGCATATTATGGTGTCACTGCTATATGTAGAAGATATGGCATTTGCAACAAAACTAATGTCTTCTACTATAGTTCCCAAGGAAGTAATACATGGTCAAGCAACGCTTGACCTGTACAGGAGAACCATGATTCTCCAAGTACTTGCTTGCTTCCTTGGAGAACTATAAGTTCGTTTCAGGCGGTGTGCGCAGCCGGAACTATCAATTTATCCGTTGCCGCCAAATAAAAGCATGGAATTCGTTTCCCATCCGTGGATTGCGCCCGGCACCATAGAAAAAAGGAAATACCAGGAGCACGTCGTGGCTTCGGCCATAGACGGCAACACGCTCGTCGTCCTGCCCACCGGCTTAGGCAAGACGTCAATAGCCGCCCTGGTTGCGGCATTCAAGCTCCAGAGGGACATGAGCAGGAAGATATTATTCCTTGCGCCCACCCGGCCCCTGGTAGAACAGCAATGCGCCGCTTTTGGAAAATACATGCGAACTGGCCTTGAGATGACGGTAATCACAGGCAGCACGGCTCCTTCGGGCAGGGAGGGGCTTTACCGGAAGGCGGACGTGATATTTTCGACGCCTCAGACTATAGAAAACGACCTCAAGGGCGGGATACTGTCCCTGGAAAATTTCTCGCTTTGCGTCTTTGACGAGGCGCACAGGGCCGTAGGTAACTATGCCTATCCTTACATCGCCAAGGCGTACATGGCGTCTGCCCGCGAGCCCCTGATAGTGGCGCTTACCGCTTCCCCGGGAGCGGAGCGGGCCAAGATAGAGGAAGTAAAGAGGATGCTTTTCATAAAGAACGTTGAGGTACGCTCCAGGGAGGACGAGGACGTCAGGGCGTACGTGCATAACGTTGAGCAGGAGCGTATTGAAGTCGAGCTTACCGAGCCGATGAAGGCTTTGAGAAAATACCTCAACGACGTCCGCGAAGAAAGGATAAAGAAACTCATGAACTGGGGGATCATAAAAACCGCGAACATAGGCAAGACGTATGCCCTTAAACTGCAGGAGGAATTGTCCAGGAACAAGACAGGATACGGCTTCGCCGCAATGTCGGTATTGGCGGAAATCCTCAAGCTCGACCATGCGTTGGTGCTTCTGGAAACGCAGTCATTATACTCCACGAAAAAATACTTTGACCGCATGCTTTTGCAGGAGACGCGCGCAGTGGAGCGGCTGCTGCGCGAAGACGGGATCAGGAATGCGATGCGGCTGTTGTCGGAGCTTGTCGAAGAGGGCCACGAGCATCCGAAGATGGCAAAGTTAAAGGAAATAGTCAGGCGCGAGATCGAGCGCGACAAGTTTTCGAGGATAATGGTTTTTGCCCAGTACAGGGACACGATAGAAAAGATATGCAACGAGCTTTCCGCCGTTCAGGGAGCAATCCCCGTGCAATTCATAGGCCAGGCCAGGAAATCCGGCAAGGGGCTCAGCCAGAAGGAGCAGGTGCAGATACTCAACGAATTCAAGATGGGCTTCCATAACGTGCTTGTCGCGAGTTCGGTTGGCGAGGAAGGCTTGGACGTTGCAGAGACTAATGTAGTCGTCTTTTATGAGCCGATCTCTTCCGCCGTGCGCAAGATACAGCGCTCCGGCAGGACTGCAAGGACGCAGGCGGGACGCGTAGTAGTCCTTATGACCAAGGGAACGCGCGACGAGGCATACCACTGGGCCGGCTTCAACCGCGAGAAGAACATGAAGAAAATATTGTACGGTATGGCGAATTCCTTGAAAAAGTACGTGTGATTGCATGCAGAACGCTTTCAAGTCCGATGAGGAAGTCGTGATATATTCCGATACGCGCGAAGCGGCGAGCAGCATCGCTTCCATGCTTGCAAGGAAATGCACTGTTCGCGAGAAACAGTTGCACGTCGCCGATTACCAGCTCAGCGAACGAATGGGCGCCGAACGCAAGACGACGCAGGACTTCATAAGCAGCATAATGGACGGCAGGCTTTTCCGCCAGCTGCACGAGCTGAAGGCCGAGTTCGAGTTGCCTATACTCATCGTGGAAGGGCAGAGCCTTTTTGATACCGAAGTCGCCATCCATCCCAACGCGATACGCGGCGCCGTGGCCGCGGCGGTGGCGGACATAAGGGTCGGTATGATATGGACGAAGAATCCCTCGGAGACTGCGGACATGCTGTTCGCACTGGCAAAGCGGGAGCAGGTGGCGGAGAAACAGGGCATAGCCATACGGGGCAAGGCAAGATTCCTCTCGGAGAACCAGCAGCAGGAATTCGTCGTCGCCGGCCTCCCAAAAATATCCACGCTGAAAGCGAAGGCGTTGTTGAAGCATTTCGGCACGCCGGAAGGCGTTTTTACGGCGAGCGAAGAAGCGCTTAGGCAGGTGCCCGGCATAGGCGAAGGCATAGCGAGGGCCGTCCGCCGTCTGCTCGAAAGGAAGTACGAGAAGTCTATACTCGAAGATTAGCTCTTTGAACGGAATAGCGTAAAGATCGGTGAAATTACGGTTTCGGGCGCAAAATAGCTGGAATTATACCCAATGACATAAATAATCGGCATCTAATAATGATGCCCTTTAGGATATACCGAAGACATTATTTGCGACTGCCGGGCTTACGGAAGAATCTTGTAACCTTATTGAATGGATTTTCGTTTGCAGGCAAAGAGTTCATGAAATCCACATAAGCGTCAAGAAGTCCCTCGCCGCGCCTGCCGTATGTCGCGAGCATTATATCATTAGGAGTAACCGATACTCCGCCTCTCACGGCATAACCATAAGGAAATTCTGTAGTTCCGCGTTCCGTGTCATGAAGCTCTCCGTTTATGACATACATGGCAGGCATATCAAGGAAGACCAAGGGGAGAACGCCTTCACTCACGGTTATTAGTTCGTATCCTCTTTTCCTCGCGAAACCTCTTACGGTATCATAAATGCCCCGCAATTCGTTGCGATGCGCCAGTAGAGCCGCTGGATCTGTCGGCTGTATGCCAAGGCGTGGAATGATTTCCCCCGTATCCTTGCCAAGTCTGGTTGCGATAGACAATGGCGTCTCGGCAGGAGGTTTTTGGCATAAATAAGGAAATCCAATCGAGGTAGAATAATTAGTTGTATCACGTTCAGTATGCACATTTCCGCCTAATCGTGCAGTTGCCCTATATACTTTTGCATCTACCATAAAGGAATAAATTATAGAAAAGCTTATAAGCGCCATTTTTGTTGGCAAACATATCGCAGCAGTTAAATATTCGTAAAATCAAATAAGTAAAGAAAACATGGATCCCAAAGAAATCAGGAACACGATGATATCGCTTGCCGTTCTTGGCGCAGGCATTTGGTTTGTGATGAACATCACAAAATCTTACATGACAGTCACAACGCTGCCCGGGATTCCCGAGGGGCTTAGTAATTCTCTGGATTCTCTTGGAATGCTGCTGCTTTATGCCATAGGGGTCATTGAAGCCCTGCTATTCCTTGCATGGCTCTTTGCTAGAAAGGGACAAAGTTCCGGAGGAAAAGGAAATACAGCGCCCCGGCAACCAGGAAACCCGCAAGTCCCGCGGCAATCCTGAAGAGCTTGTGGTCCATCACGTCGAATTCTTCCTTCGTCATCTGCCAGAATATCCTTAGCGTGTCCTTGACGTCTTCTTTCAGGGGCATGATAAAACTTGGACTGAAGAATATATAAAATAAAAGCTGGCCGCTACCGTTAACTTCATAGTTACTGTAAGCGATCTGTGCTTACAGGCATGTATCCCAGGCCGTCCCGACGGCCGATTTCATATCCGGGCTAAAGTTTCTTTATCTTCCCGGGCTTGGGCTCGAAGCACGACCCCTCGTCAAGGAGTTCCTGTATAGCCGTATCCATGGCGTCTTCGTTCAGGCCTGATTTTTCTATCAGCGTTTGATATTCGCACCCCTCCCCTGCGTCGTTCTCGGCGATGATCTTGAGGAGTTTCTCCTTTGCCGATTCCTTCGGCTCTCCTGCAGGGGCTTCTTCCGCAGCCGCCTTCGTCATCACTATGGCTTCCGTCTCTTCCGCATCGATCCCGTACCGTTCTTTCATCATCTTCTTCAGCTCTTCAAGGTCGGAAACGGCCTTCTCATTCTCAAGGACTGTCAGGCGCTTCTTCTCCCACTCCTTCGATTGGGCGCGCAGTTCCAGCCTTCGCAGGATTTCCGTGTTAGGGTCGTCGATTTTCTTCGCTATTTCGGGCGTTATGTAAATCTCGCCCTGGTATTCCTTTACCTTGCCTATCATCTCCACGTCGTCGCCGGTTTCTATGCCGTTGAAGATCGAGAGGTCGGTGAATACCTTTGACCTGATGGTGTCAGTGCCGTCATCCAGCGTCAAAGAAGCGAACTTTCCGCTCTCTGCCATGAACTTGTCAACGACCGTGCTCATGAGCCTCACCCGCGAAAGCCTGACCCCATGGGGGCTTATCACGTAATTGGGATTGAAACCTTCCTGGGCGCAGTATTTGCCCTTCGATACGTCCTCTATGCTTGCCTTGATAGCAGGCAGCCTCTTCCTCTCCATATTCATCATCTCCTACGCTTTTTTTATGAAACCGGGTCTTGGTTCAAACAACATGCCGTCCCTTTTCAGCCTGTCTATTATTTCGTCGGCGTTTTCCACGCCTTGCTCCTCGGCGGATGCCTTGACGTCCTCCATGGATATCTCCCCGCCGCGCTTCTCCATGGAGGAGATTATCTCCGTTATTATGCTTATCTTTCTTCGTTTGCTTGCAGTCACGCCGGACTCCATCTTGTCTATGTCAAACTTGCCGGTGTCGTAGTCATAGCCCAACTGGGAGAGCGAGTATTTCATCAGTTTTATCGAGCGCTCCACGTCTTCGGGCCGGATCTTGTTGTCAAGCCGCACCTTGGCCGACGCCTCGGCAAGGCGCAGCAGCGCCTCGTACTGCCTGAGCGTTATGCTTACCGTGGCGTTCTCGTTGTCCCCGGGATTTCTCATCTCCACGTAGAATTTTTTTAGTGCCTCGGCCGCGTCCTTCGTCAGTTCCACCATCGGTATCTTTTGCTTGGCGTAGGCGATATATTTTCTTAGCGTATGCGCATCTATGACCGGCTCCACGACCTCCGGCGTTATACGGGATATCGTTATGTGCTCCGCAAGCCGCGCGTCCAGGTTCCTGTCAGGTATGTCCCGCAGCGCGAACTTCAGGTCAAACCTTGATAGCAGCGTTTCCGGAATCTGTATTTGTTCAACTATAGGGAGGTATGGGTCAAACCTTCCAAGCTTCGGGTTCGCACCGGCAAGCACCGCCGTCTGCGCCGGCAGCGTCGCCACGATGGATGCTTTTGCGATGCTAATCGTGTTATGAAGCACCATGCCGTGGGAAACAAACACTTCTCCGGGAACGCTTATGTCGTACGACCATTCTTCGGTTTCGTTATTTATTTTTTCTATTTTTTCTATTGCGCACAATGATATGTCGCTTTTGGGAAGTTTTTTCAGCGCTGCAGCATATGCCTTGCTTGGCGATTGTACGGCCTTCCTGTAAGACTCTACTGTTATTCTCTGCTCCTCGCCTTCTATCGGAAGGCGTTTTGGTATCGGGACGAATTCCCCTGTTTTCAGTTCCTCGGGCGGCTTTGTCATGAAAGATTTGCCGTCAAAGACGAAGAACGGATGCCTCGGTGTGACGGTCACTTCCCGGCCGTTTTGCAGCATTATCCTGTAGAAATTGTCAGGCGCAGCGTGCTTGCTGACCCTGAAAGCCCGCGCCTTATTTATGCCGACAAAATCCGTTGTGAGTATCTCCGGACCGTTCACTTCGGCAAAAAAGCAATCATCGCCTTTGCTTATTTTTGATTTATTTTCTTCAAGCATGCGTTCTACAAGGTCTCTTATTTTTACGTTCTCTCCGGTTGCAAGCGTGATTTCCGTGTCGCCGTGATAGCTTTCCACCGACATCGCTTCATGCATGGCTATCTGGTCGTCCTTTCCCATCTTGTCAAATTCGTCTATGCATATCACGGACTTGTTCGTGAGTATCAGCGCTCCCGCTTCCAGCAGCCAGCCGCCCATTATCTCGTCCTTGCGCACTGACGCTGTCAATCCCGCGCCCGTGGCCCCGGAGCCGGAAACGTACCGGCCTCTTGGCATTATGTCCGAGACGAACTTGAGCATTATGGACTTGCCTACTCCGGGGTCTCCGGTGAGCAGTATGTGGATATTGCCTCGTATATGCGCCCCGTCCGGCAATTTGTGCACGACGCCGCCAAAGAGCTGCAGTGCAATAGCTTCCTTTATCTCGGCAAAGCCGTATATTCCCGGGGCAACCGAACCCACAAGCTTCTCGTAAACCTTAGGGTCCGCTGCCATCTCCTTTATCATGCGCTCGTCCTCGCCGGTTATCTCGACGTCGTCGAACTCCATCTCCGAGAACTCCGCGTGCAGCGCCTCGATCATCATGTCCATCTTGGTGCTGAGCTTGCCTTTGATGCGCTTCGGAACTTCCTTGAGCATGCCTACAATCTTGAGGCGGTTCCCAGGGTCTGTTCTCTTCTGCATCTTTGGCGTTGTAAGGTCTTCTTTCAGAAATATCGGTATCTCGCCCGGCTGGTCGCCTTCCGTGACCTCAAACGGCTCGACGCCGGTAAGCCAGCGCACGTCGTACATCTTTTTTGCCACGGTGTTGAAGTCCCCGCGCCTGCCGCAGCCGCCCTCGGTGTAAGGCGCGCCGCAGAGCGATGGCTTTTGCACAAGATTGGAGTCCTGCTTCACGGTCATTTTAGTGTCGCATTCAGGGCACTGGAACACGACCTCGTATATCTGGGGTTTGACTTCGGTTGCAGACTTTATCACGGTGTCTATGCACCAGAGTCTGTCCATGTGCTTGGAGCGCAGGTTCCTTATTCTAATGTTCCTTCTTTCCGGTATCTCCCGTATCCTAATGTTCACGTCCGCTTCCGGCACGATGCGCTTTGCCGCCTCGGAGAAGCCGTCCAAGACCTCCTGCGGCGCCTCCAGAAGCATGTCCGCCGTTATCGGGTCGTACCTGTCAAAGTCGTTGAAGTCAATGACAAGGGCCGCCTCGTTGTTCGCCGCCCGCTGCAGCTCGGAGTTATACCTCTCGTAAAGAAACTCGTAAAGCTTGGAAACTATGTCCTCGGAGGCCATGATATAATAATCAATGAAAAATTTTTATACGGCGTTCCACGGGAAGGGGAGGTCTGTGAGGGTAACGGAGATTATATCGTGCGGCAATAGTTTTATCCGTGCCATGCATCGTGAATGCCAAGGATATCAATACGGTTTCTCGACAAGAGTTATTTCAAAATCCTGCGGATTTCCCGTTTCCACAAGACATTCCACATCGTAGCCTGTATTGGGTGATGCAGGGCAATCGTTCTCGCGGTCGCTGGCATGACTGTAACCAAGGGAATCCCTTACGAACACTCTAACAAAATATCTACCCTCTGGAAGAGGCGCGATGGCGTATCCAATTTCTTGACTTTCATCCGTAGGCTGGTCTATGGGTATTAATGTATATATAAACCTTCCTGACCCCTTTGCGGGATCGTTAGGATCTTCCATTGAATATACAGCGACACTCACGGTGTCGTATTGAACTCCATTAGCGTTTATTTTTATTGCTCCGGCTATGTCTCCGAGGGTTATAGGGACGGAGGGAGGAGTGTATGCCGGTTCTTTGCCTAGAATGAAATTTATGAGACCGCAGGCCGGGCCCCAAGTGCATTCGCCCGGATGAAGAGGAGTAGTACGCTTCCAAGTCACCGTCAGATCGTTGCTTCTGAGAATGACGTTGCTGTCTCTGTCAACGATGGTTGCGGTGTAGATGTTCTGCGTTGCCGAAGGCTCCGTGATATCCACGNNCAGTTTCTTGTACACGCCGTTTTCAAGTATCATTATGCTATGATCCTTGATGGGCAGCGCCGGGGATAGCGCAGCAGTTATGGTAGCGGTGTCCCCTGCATAAGCATCAGCGCCGTATATCCCGAGTGAAACGTCGATACCGTTTACCTTCCCGTTGACCAAAGCAGGCGTAGATTCGGATGAAGCAACCGGAGCCGTGCCTGCTTCAGAAGCGGGTGATTGAGGTGAAGCGGCCTCGTCGGCCGGTGTCGTCTTTGCCTGCAAAGTTATCGTGAAGTCTATCTCCTGCCCGTGTGTTGTTATGACGCACATAGGATACGGTTCTTTTACCCATGTATTGCAGTCAGGAGTGACATCGGCATAAATCCGCGTTCCGTCCTCAATGACCGCATATGCTGTGACGCTGTATTCCGAATCGGCAGGGAGTAAAGAGTCTTTGCCGGTATAAGGAAGTTCCATATTATTAGTAAAACCGTCATTATCTAGCTTAAAGTGGGTAGTGGCAGCGAAACCACCCTTGGAAACATCCTTCGGGAGTATCAAGGCCGTCACCTCGGTATATTTACCCCCGTTTGCGATGAGTTTTACCGTGCCGTGCACATGCCCGACTGACCATACGACTTTAACTACATCGCTTGACTTCAGAGGTTTGTACTCATAGTAGCCTTTTCCAACATCAACGCGTTCTACAGCGGCCCAGAAACTTCTGGATCCAGCAGAATCGGATTTCACCAAAAGTTCGCAGCTTTTGCTTTGGCATTGCTTCACAACCTGAGTGCACGAAGTAGATGTCCTTCTAACAGCGAAATCACATGTGGAATCAAAAGGCAAGCGGGGGCTACCCAGTTCTATATCTTCATATATCCGTATCATATATCCGTTCGGGAGATTTTCTGTTTCACTGTCAATGATAGCTACTGCGACCACCGGTACCTCCTCGTCGGCTGCGGCCTCGCTTTTCGCGGAAATTCCGAACGAGCGTATATCCGGAGCCGGAGGTTCGCTGGCTGAGAAGAGCTTCCCGAGGTAGCAAAGCGGATTCCAGCCGCATCCTTGCTCCGGTGTGGCAATGGGCGCTACCGCCTGTTCCTTTTCAGGAGTAGGTTGCAACACTTTTATTCGGGCAGTTGCCACAGTGCTTGACCCGTATGCATTCTTCGAGCCGGCATATATCGTGCATTCGGTTCCTGCCCGGCATTTGTCGGATGAAACATCCATTCTTTTGTTCTCGCTGCATTCGCGGGTAGTGGTTTTGGTCGTCACGCCTCTTTTGTCCTCTATAATGTAATAGTAGCAATCAACGGCATTGTCACTGTCCTGAATATCGAGTGAGAATCCTTCCCTTTTTTCCAGATAGGGTGACAGGCTTCCGCTGATTGTGGTTATAGGCTTTGAACCTAAAGAAACGATATCCTTTATCGCCTGTTCCATTTCAGAAGTCGCTATAGGGCTCGTGACCGTCAGATCGTTGCTTCTGAGAATGACGTTGCTGTCTCTGTCAACGATGGTTGCGGTGTAGATGTTCTGCGTTGCCGAAGGCTCCGTGATATCCACGGCGCCGGGGATAGCGCAGCAGTTATGGTAGCGGTGTCCCCTGCCGTGGCATCGGCAGCATATATGCCGAGCGAAACGTCAAGGCCGTTCACTTTTCCGGCGACCGGAGCAGGCGTCGCTATAGGAACGACTTTTACAGTCAGGATAGCAATTTCGCTTTCCCTGCCAAGTCTTTGCGATTTGGCAAGCATGTAACAAGTGCCGCCTACCGGGCATTTCTTTGGATCTATCTTGACCGGTATGTTGCATTTCCTTGGCGTGAAGCTGACGCCTTCAAAAGAGCGTGCCGCCCCGGCACCGCCGGATCTTCCGCCGCCAAAGCCTTGGAATTCAGTTTCTGTCAATATGGCATAAGAACATGCGTCTGCATTCCTGTCCTGTACGTTGATTTCGCCGTTCGGCGTCGTTTCAACCGTTGCGTCTATCTGGCCTTCTATAGTCGTGACAGGAACATCGGCCGGAATCGTTGTCGTAGTAGCGGCAAAAGGAGTATAAGTGCATCCTCCTTCGTCAGGATCGGGGTCGCAGTAGCCTGTTCTGCATTCTGAATTGCTCTTGCATTCCTGGCCAAGTTCCTTAAGCGTCTGCGTCCAAGTCACGACGGACACATCCTTGCTCTGGGCGACTGTCGTGCCCACGGCGTTAAGAACGGCGATGTAAAATCTCCTCGTCGCCGGCGTTGGGGAATATATAATCGTAGTGCATGTCCTGCTTGAGCATTCCGTTATTGATTTGCAGTTCGCAGAATTGGAAGCATCGCACGGCTTTTCTCCCGACACTATCTCGTATATTTTTACTTTGTAGCCGTCCGGAAGCTGCGGGGATGCCACTACTATTCCGTATACGGTTGCAGTCGCGCCTACCGTCAAAGATGAACGCAGAGGCGCGATCCCGACTGAAGTTATTTCTCCGTAACTTGTCGGAGGAACTGCTGCGGCTGGAACGGTGGTAGTCGTGCTGCTTTTCGGAACCGTGGTTGTCGTCGCCGATAGGGAATACGCCTTGCAGGCATTGCCTTCGCAACCGTAGGAGCATGTTTGCCAGTCGATGTTCCTGCAGTCTGCAAAACGATAAAGAAGCTTGTTGCCCTCGCAATAATAGCCCGCGCTGCACGTCGCCGGCGTTGATGCGGCGGTGACCGTGACGGTCTTTGACGCACCCATCACTCTCCCGGCGCTGTCGTGCACGTAAAGATAATAAATATAAGTTCCGGTGGAAGGCTGGGTTATTGTCCATGACGTCGAACATGAGGTCTGGGTTCCCTCGCAAGCATACGTCTTTGCCAACGGGCCGCTTAGCTCGAGCTTGGCAACGTCCTTATCGTCCGTTCCTATGCCGATGAACGTGAATGGCTTGCCCGCTTCCGCAGTGGAAGGCGCGACTATCGTTGCTTTCGGTGGCTGGTCAACTGTTGATGCCACGGTAGTCGTGATCTCGCACCTTAGGCCCGAGCCGCACTGCGCGTCGGACGTGCAGAACGCGCCCCATCCGCCGGTGGCTATGGTCGTCGTGGTCGCGGGTGTTGATGGGGCGACAGATGCACATATGCTTGAGCTTGTGACCCACGCGATGCCATCAGTCGTGGCATCTTCTGAACGCACGGTGGAACGAGGTATTCCCGCGCTCAGGCATTTTTTCTCCGTTACGGACCAGCCGCACAAGGAGTATATCACGCAGCCCGCGCACGTCGTCGCGCGCGCGGCGCATTCGGTGTTTCTGACAGTAACAGGACTTGGAACTGTTGTTGTCGTCGCGGGAGCTACCGCCGGGCACATGCTCTTGGACGTTATCCACTGGGAGCCGGATGTGCTGCGGTCTTCCGATCGGGTAGTTGAACGCGGCACGCCGGCGCTCAGGCATTTCTGCTGTGATGTCGACCAGCCGCACAGCATGGACTCGACGCAGCCGCTGCACGACGAAGCATATCCCCTGCACAGCGAATTCCTGGCGTTGATTTCGACATCGGAGCCGCAGGCGGGATCGTAGCATTCGTTTGAGGTAACGTAAGTTTCCCCGCATGCTTCGGAACATACGCCGTCGTTCTTGAAGCTTGAATATGCGGAAGCCTGGCATTTCCAGCAGCCCGGCACCCCTGCGATTGTGGTCGTGGTAGTCGTAGTCGCGGGCACAGAAGCCGAAACAGTTATAGTTATAGAGGAAGATATACCGTTGCCGGAAGCATCATTGACAAATCCGAGTACTGTGGTCGTGCCTAGCGGGAATTCAAGCTGGCTGAATTCTACCCTGCAGTACGTCTGGATGCCTGTGCAATCGTAATCTTCAGAATGGCCGTTATATAGAATCGAGAGCCTGGCGACATCCTTGTCGTCATTCCCTACTATGGTGATTGACCCCCTTTCGCCGACTTTCAGTTCTTTCTTGGCCGCGTACATGGATATCGTAGGATTGGCGCTGTCGGGTATCGTGGTTGATGTAGGGCTTGCCTTGCAGGTTCCTGTCGCGGCATCGCAACCGTATGTGCAATAAGTATCAATAGTTTGCGAACAATCGAAGTTCTTCTTGTAGCGGTAATATCCGTCTGGGCCGCACAGATATTGCGGGCTGCATGTCTTTGCGGCGGCATTGTCCTCCTTGACGCAATATTTGACGCCAGAACCAGTGCCCAGATCTCTGCATACCAGCGGTATGACTTCTGCAGTCATAGACGGATAATAGCCGCACTCAGCATCGCCGTCGCATTTGTAAGCGTAGGGCTTTGTACACGCATCATCAACCTTTCCGTCGGCAACGTCTCCGCAGGGATCGACTGCTGCAAATGACGGGGAAAATATAATGGCAACCAGAAAGAATGAAGCGAGAACCGCGATTTGTAAAATTCGCCGAGGAAACCGCATGGTTAATAATGCCTGAGGCCGAATAAATAGTTTACTTGGGTAGCTTGACCTTCAGTCCCCTGAGCTTCTTCTCAAGCTTCTCAACGGCGTCCTTGACTGCGGCAAGGCTCTTGGCGCCTGCACATACAACGCGGCCCGACGAGAACAGGAGGAACGCTACTTTGGGGTCGGGTATTCTGTATACAAGCCCCGGGAACTGCTCAGGCTCGTATTCGCTGTCCTCAAGCTGGAATGCAAGCTGGTCCAGGTTCAGTTCCGCGCCCAAGTCAATGGCAACAACTATGTTTTCTATCTTGACTTTGAGCTTCGTTTCGTCAACGCGCAGGCCTATTTTTTTTATCTTGCCGACGACGATCTGCAGGGCCTCTTTCGCTGCATTGGTGCTTCTTGCGCCTACACATATGATCTTGCCGGACCGGAAAATAAGGGTAGCGACCTTCGGGTTGTCCAATCTGTATACAAGCCCCGGGAACTGCTCAGGCTCGTATTCAGAGGCTTCCATTATGGTCAAAAGCTTGTCAAGGGAAATTATTTTGTCTATCTGGGTGGAAGCGACTACGTTCTCAACTTTTATTTTTACAGCCATGATATCCCCAGAACTTCGCGCAGAGCGCACGATATTACTTTTTATATGATATGAAGTATTTAAATACTAAATGCTCTATCGCAGCGTTTTTCGGATAGCCATGGGCAAAGGCATGAGTCATGCCGACATCACGGGCCGCGTCAATGCGTCAATAGCGCAATCCGGCATACAGGACGGGCTGTGCTCGGTATTCGCCGCTTCGCCGCTGTGCGGGATAATGGCGGGCGAAACGCACAAGCTGCTGATGGAGGATTTCAAGAATTTCTTCCGGGCCGTTGATGAAAAAAAGATATACGCTTATCCCGGCGCCGCGTATTCCCACATAAGGGCTTCCATGCTGCCGCGCGACATCAATGTTCCCCTTTCGGGAGGCAGGATTTCTGCAAGCGCGATAATACTATGGGAGTTCGGCGAAGGGGGGGAGCGGGAAATCGTGGTAACTATTTTATTTTAGTCGCGCTATGCTCATAAACTTGAGTTAACATATATTAAGTGTGGTTTAGATGCATAAACTAAAGTTAACGCTGTTGCAGCAGGAAATACTCCACTTCTTTTTCACAAACGCCGGAGAGTCATTCAACGCAAGGCAGTTAGCTATGTATTGGGCGTGAGCCAGCCGGCCGTCATGAAGGCCGCCTCCCAGAGCTTAAAAAGCGGGAATTCGTCCGTGTTCTCAGGGATCGATCATCAAAAAGATTTTCAATTGCATTGAATAGGGAAAATCCTCTTGTCATAGGAATGAAAAGAGGGGACAACATACGGTCAGTATATGAATCGGGTCTTGCCGAATTTCTCAGGGAACGGTTTCCGGGATGTGCAGTGATAGTATTCGGAAGCTTCGCTAAAGGCGAAGACACAAAAAATCGGACATTGATATAGCGGTGATAGGCAGCAAGGGCAAGGCGCTTGATTTGCAAGATTTTGAAAAAAACTGATGAAGGAAATAAGAATCAATTTTTACAGCTCCTTTAAGAAAATGCATAATGAACTTAAAGGAAGTATATTAGGAGGGCTTCTCCTCTCGGGATGGATAGAGCTATGATGCCTTTGAGGCTATTCGGTGAATATTTGAGAGAGGGAACCGTGAGAAAGCAGTCGCCGGACAAGCTCAGGGCCAGATCGTTATTGCTGGAATCCAAGGATTCGTACAAAATACTTCTTTCTATAGCGGCCGAGATGGGAGTCAACGATGACAACGCAAATCATGTAATAAAGAACGCATATGACATAGTGATGGAGCTTATCCGAGCAAAAATGCTTATGGACGGATTCGCCACCACAGGGAAAGGGGCGCATGAAGCGGAAGTGTCTTACATGACGATGATAGGAGTGAGCCTAAAGGATGTGGATTTTGCGAACGAAGTACGGTATTTCAGAAACGGCATTATGGGAAGAAATTTGACAAGGAATATGCTGGTAAAGTCCTCGGGTTTCTCGAAAGAATATATCCAACACTCGTAAAAAGCATCGGCATCGCGTAGTCTGCGTGGCATCCATCAGGGCGCGTTATATAGATAATTACGAAAATTAGATGATATATAAGCAGTTATCTATTGCAAACTGTGGCGTGTTATATAATCCAAGTGGCATAGTTATCTATACATATATCCTAGTGTAATCGTCCGATGTCCGAAGCTATGTGCACAAAAGCCTATTCTTTTTGGGATGCCTGTTTATTCGTCATGAACCATTCGGCGAACTTCCTTGCGGCCAGCGCCCTGTGCGATATTCTATTCTTCTCGTCCGCGGCCATGCAAGAAACAATCTTGTCTTTTCCTTGGGGAACAAAAATCCTCTCGTACGGCAGGCCCTTCCTGGCGTCATGCCCCGGATTCTCGGTTATCCGCCCTTTCATCTCGCCGTGAAACAATTTCATTTCAGACGCATCGATATAACACATGACGGTGCGGAATTCCGCGTCCCGCGGCTTCCCTTCAAGGGTTTTCATAATGCCGTCAAAGCCTAATTCCTGAAAAACCCGCTTTGCTTTATGGCCGGGAAAATTATCGCATGCCGTGAAGAATATGCCCGTGTCGTCAACTATCAGGGGCTTCTTTATGGCAGAATACGCCTCACGCGCCTTCAGTTGCGCTATTTCTTCAAGCGAGCCGCCTTTTTCATCTGTTTCCAGGCCGGCCTGCTCGGACTCTATACCGTATTCACGCAGAACAGAAGAAATCTCGGAGTACTTGTCCTTGTTGCCGGTGACTACGGATATTTTCATATATTGCCCCCAATATTCGCGAGATTCTTTATTTGATCTATAAAAATGTTGCCGGTGACGACGAGTATCTTCATATGTTGTCCCGTTTTATCGCTGTTGAAGGCCGATGAAACATAAGCTTCAATAAAAAGACGACGAGTATCTTCATATGTTGTCCCGTTTTATGGCTTCAGTAATCATGCCCGCCGTCGGGATGACGGAAAGTGCGGAGTCGACCGTGTCACAGGCAAAGAAACCGTCGGCTTCCTTGGAAACGTTGAATATGCCCCTTTGTGTTATGGGATGCACGACTGCGCATTGTATGCGCCGTGCCCCTGCCTCCCGCGCGAGCCGAAGCGCATTGAGCATAGTTTTACCCGAACTCACTATGTCGTCAACTATTATAACCTCCCGGCCCCGCGCATCAAGGTTGCCTGCATCCGTGATGATTTCGCCGGTTCCCCTGTCTCGCGTCTTTCTCATGACAGCGACGTCGCCCTCTATTTCGCGGGCAACCGTCTGCGCGCCGCGCGCGGCCTTCTCGTCCGGCGCTATGACGAGCGCACCTTTGGCGCCTGCGGAAAAGAAATATCTGCCTATAGCCACGAAGCCGTCTATGTTCTTCACCGCGCCGAAATCGTTGCGGGTATGGCTCTCCACGACGTATATCTTCCCGGCGCCGGCGTGCCTGAGAAGATCGACGATGTATTTTGCAGAGAAGGGCTCGCCCTCCCTGAATGCCTTGTCCTGCCTGCTGTAAACGAAATAGGGCATGACCACGTCCACCGTTTCGGCGCCCATGTCCTTGAGGGTGTTTATTTCCAGAAGAAGCTCAATAACATAGGCATTAGGATCGACAGGTACTTTCATCCTTTCGATAAGCACTACTTTGCCGGAAAACTCGGTCTTCAAAAACCTGGGCCTGACTTCAAAATCGGGAAAGACCGTCTTTTCTATGGAGACAAATTCACAATTAAGTAATGTGGCGATGGTCTCAGCAAAATTATCTGAGCCGCAGACCTGCATATTAAGGACCCTTGAAACCGCATTTCGTGCACGCGTACTCGCTGTTTCTCCTCCTGCATTTTATGCACCTGACGACCTCTTCTTCCATACAGGAAGGGCACGGAAACTTCGTGAATTTGTCTTCCGAAACGAGGTTTATGTGGCACGATACGCATTTCATGACTATCAGAACATAGATGAAGATAATCTTTTTAACGGTATCGCCGTAGCATAAAGAGCAAGTGAAATATGGTTAGAGAACGAGAATAGAGCAGTCCGTGGGGCTTTGTTGAAAATTCCACCAATGCCACAAGGGCTTTGGTATTGGTTCATCTGGTCGCATTATATTAAAGAACCATTTATTTAACAAAGCCGTTCCGTGGGGTTAAGTATAAAATCATGGCATTCTAAAAGTTTACAATAGCCTTAATTAGAGGCAGCCCTTGTAGTCTAGCTTGGATAGGACGAGAGCTTGCGGAATGCCCGTCCCGTAATATGGGATGCGACTCGCGAAGCGAGGGCATTGCGAATAGCTTTAGACCCGGGTTCGAATCCCGGCGGGGGCATTATTGGCCGTAGCGGGCAAGAAGCTTGGAGAATTTATCCATGAATAGGTCTGTATCGTTCATCGTGCCGATGCTTATTCTTGCGGTGTTTGGCGGGTCGCTTCTGGGCCTTATCAGCAGCCTTTCGTCCCTCAGAAACCCATATGCGTCGCGGGCACTAAACGGCATGCCGTTGAAATCGACAAGATGGAAGTTCGCGTCGCTCGGGTAGAACCTGACGCCCTTTCTTCGATAAAATTCTTCAACTACCGGCTTGGACCGCGCCATCACCTCGGCCGCATAGCGCGCAATATCGTCGCGTACTTCGGGCAGTTCGAGCGAAGTCAACGCTGCAGCCGCCGCCATATTGACGTCGTAGGGGCCTCGTATCTTCCTTAGTTGCGCAATGTTATCCGGCGCGGAAGCCGCGTAGCCGGCGCGCAGGGACGCTATTCCCAGGGCCTTGGAAGCGGTCCTTGTGACGAACACGTTCGGATATGCAGTGAGATCTATCAGCGTCCCTTTCGGATTGAATTCATGATAGGCTTCGTCTATGAGAACGGCAATCTCGCGCCTGCCGGCCTCTTTTATAATTTCCTCTGCCTTTGCCTTGTCGACCGCTCTTCCGGTAGGATTATTGGGGGTGCACATTAGCACAAGTTTCGGGCGTTGTTCAAGGCTTTCATATACTTCTTCGTACGGATATTCCAGTTCCGGCCCGGCATATCGCGGCGCGAGAATGCGGGCGCCCTGGACGCCGGCAGACTGGTAAAACATGGCAAAACTGGGGGAAGGCACGACCGCAACGTCTCCGTTTCCGGCTATTCCCCTGAATATTACGTCTATGGCTTGGTCCGAGCCGTTTGTGCAGATTATTTGGCCCGGAGCAACGCCTGCGTATCCGGCAACGGCGGCGTCCATTCTTCCGTATTCCGGATACACGCGGACTTTACCGGAACGAACGAAATCGTCTATTCTTTGCAATACCAGAGGATGAGGCTCTGTAGTCCTTTCGTTGAAATCATGAAGGCCATAGCCGCCCGACCTTCCTTCAAGCGGCGGGGCGTATTCTCCCATTTCGAGTATATTCGGCCTGAACATTGGAGCCATCTTATCTATATAATCCTGCATATAGCTTTCAAAAAAGTGAAATCCCACAAAAGTGATACGCGGGGCGGTTTTTTATTTTTTACGCGGAAGGATATTAAGATGGAAATCAAGTATTCCTTTATAATCCCGACGAGAAACGAGCAGGATTACCTGAAAGGGTGCATGGATTCTATCAAGAATCAGACCGTTAAAAGCCATGAAATAATCGTGGTCGACGGCCTGTCGCAGGACGGCACGGTGGCTGCCGCGAAGCGGGAAGGCGCAAGAATTATCTACGAGAAGAGAAAGGGGCCGTCCGTCGCAAGGAACGCCGGCGCCCGCGCGGCAAGGGGCAGGGTGCTGGTTTTCACGGACGCCGACGTGAGGTTCCCGCCTGATTTTCTTGAGCGTCTCGGTGACATTCAGGGCGGCTGCATGTTTGATTTAAGATTCTGGGACGCCGGCTTTGCCGGGAACGCCATACTTGCGTCATGGAACGTCGTTTTGAGGGTTTTCATGGCCGGGGGCATGGTCGCAACAAACGGCTCGTGCCTTGCGTTCGACCGAAGAACATTCGAGAAAATCGGCGGTTTTCGCGACGACCTGCTTACCAATGAAGACCATGACATAGCAATACGCGCGGCAAAGGCGCAGGGCTTCTTTTTCTGCCCGCTGAAAGTTCTCACGTCTGCGCGAAGGATAAGGAGGACCGGAATTCTCGGTTATATCGGCGTTCATTTCACGAACACCAAGAACTACATGGTGCACGGCGCATCTAACCCGGACTACTGGGATCACGGGAAATGACTGCGGCAAGCGCTGAAGGAAGTTCAATAATGCCGTCGCTGCCGCTGAAATGCCCTTTTCCTTTTTCTATTACAAGCTTAGCGCCGAGTTTTGCTGCAAATTCTTTTCCTGCAGTCAAGGGCACCGTGTCGTCATTGTCCGAAAGGATCGCGGTAATTTTGCCTGCTCTGGACGTGACTTTGCCGATGTCAAGCGGGAGCGAATAGAACTCAGAAATTTCCGGTATGTTTATGCTGTTGCTGAATCCTGCCACGAAAACGCAGCCGCCGGCTTCGCCGTCTTGCGACGCAAGATATCTGGCTATCAAAATACAACCCAAGCTATGCCCTA
Source organism: Candidatus Aenigmatarchaeota archaeon (assembly GCA_018304585.1). GTDB lineage: Archaea > Aenigmatarchaeota > Aenigmatarchaeia > GW2011-AR5 > GW2011-AR5 > JACQID01. Next base: position 32,408 of record JAGVVY010000030.1, read on the forward strand.
CAAAATAAGTTTCATTATCAACGCGGCCAACCGCTTTATGCGCGGTTTTAAGCCATTCGACGACTTTTGGCATGTCAGGTTGCGGCATTGCCGGCACCGCCGCCCGGAATCCGCGTTCTTCAAGCCGGCTTTTCAGCCAGGGGAACCATCCTTCGCCAGGGCGGCCGTTCCAGCCGTGTATAATGAAAGCCCTTTTCATGTTTTCATCTCTTCAGAACCTCAGCATATAACGACTCGAGCTTTTCCGCGGAGGTCTTTATGTCGTATTTTTTCTTTATCGCTGACGTGGACAGCCTTGTCCTGTTTCTCAGGTATTTAGCTACCGCCGGGGCAAACGTCTTCTTCGTCGCCACTGAGCCTATCTTGTTTTCCCGGACGAAGTCGCCTACGACAGGGGCTTCCATGACAACGCACGGCAGCCCTGCGAACGCGGCTTCAAGAAGCACTATGCCCTGCGTTTCCGTTTCAGATGCCATAACAAATACGTCGGCCGCATGATAGAAGCCCTGGAGTTCTTCTTCCTTGAGGTAGCCCGTAAAAATCACATTTTCCGCTATCCCCAGCTCCAGCGCTTTTTGTTCAAGGGCCTTGCGATAAGGCCCGTCTGACGCCACGACAAGGGCGGCATCGCCCTTGGCAAGCACGGAAGTGAGCATGGACATGATTTGCCCTATATTTTTTTCTTCGGTGACGCGCCCTACATGCAATATAATTTTCCTGGCCAAGCCGAACTTCTTCTTCACGTTCCTGTCATAGCTCTTCGCAGCCGTCTCTATGCCCGTAGGCAGCACATGAACGTTCCTGATGCCGTTCTTTTCGAGGACGCGCTTTATCTCCCGCGTCGGCGCTATGACGGCATTGCATTTGTTGTAGAAGCTTCTGAGATACGACCAGGACATCTTTTTCAGGTACGATTTTATCCATTTCACTTCCATGAGGCGCCTACTCGTCACAAGATAATGCAGATATTCCGGGAACAGCGTGTGGAACGTGCCTACCACGGGAATCTTGCGCCTTCTTGCGAACATAATGCCCGCAAGCCCTGTAGTGAAGGGGCTGTGAACGTGCACGATGTCAAAGCGAACCTTGCTGAAAAGATTGTCATAGACTATGCTATGGGGAAGGGCGATCCTGTAGCCGGGGTAATTCCTGAACTCAATGGACGAGAACCCGTAGGAAAATTTATCCCCGGTTTTCGAGGGAGATAGCATGTATACCGAATGCCTCTTCCGGAGTTCCCTGGCAAACAAGTCTATAGAGCGGACTACCCCGTTTATCTGGGGCTTGTACGTATCGGTAAAGAACGCTATTCTCATTGCCATCGCCTAAAACGTATATTCTATCACGGGCATGAATATCACAACCGTGACTGCTATCACTATCCAGAAAAATATAAAACCTATGATTATCGAGTCTGCAGCGAGCTTGCGGAACCCTTCCTTGTCCTGGCCGTTCTCTATGCCGTTGATGAACATCGCCAATACAAGGCAGGTTTCGAGAAGGTAAATGCCTACCACGAAGATGAATTCAAAGGGCGTTGTGGACGTTTGGTAGAAGCTGCTGAGGAAAGGCACGCCTGGCAGATTCTGCGCCTGCTGGCCTATGCTCCCGAGTATCTTGAGTATCATGAGCGTGAGGGTAATCACTATGCCGGTTATCATCGGCGACATGAAGAACGCCTGGAATTTCATGGAGCTCAACGGATCGTTAAGCTCGGCCCGTATGTCTTCCTGCGTGGCGTGCAGGTTCTTCAGGTACGTGGCAACGGACAGCATGGCGGCTGCGGCGTTCCTTGAACCCTTTACAGACGATTCGACTACCGTGGTCATGACGGACTTGATGAGCTTTGACGGGTAATACCTGATTGCCCCGTATCTTGCGTCAAAGAACGCCTGGCGGAACGTCATCCCGAGATTGCGTATGTTGTCCAGCGCCCTTATGAAGAAACCGCGGATTTTCAGGTTCTTGGTTGCGCGAACGCTCTGCTCAAGGGCTTTTTCTACGGGTATGCCGCTCGAAAGGTTATTGCCCATGCGGAAAAGCGTGTCCCCGAATTCCTGCTCGACCTGCAGGGTTTTCTCCCTGACCTGCATTCCCTGGAATGTTGTGAGATAAAAATAAGCCGCTATTCCGGCAGCAACCGAGCCGGTAATAAGAAGCGCTGCTAAGATACTCTCAGTGCCTTCTGCCTGGAAGAAAAGAACGCCAAGAACTGCCATGACAAGGAACGTGCCCAAAGCAAATGGGAGCGCTTTCATCTCGCGGCCTTTATCTACAAAAAATCTGCCTGATTTGGGAACTTCCGGACTCTCCGTTATGTCTATTTTGCTGAACGTCGCCGGCCTCTTTTCTAGTATTCCTTTTATCATGAAGAAAAGTATGAGAAGGCCCGACGTCAAGGAAGACGGAGACAAGCGGGAACATGACGAACCCCAGCAGCGGAAGTATTATGCCCATGGCGTGAAGGAACATGACGGGCGTATTCAAATCCTGAGTGAAATGCTGCGCCGACTCACGGTTGCCTGCAAGTATGACCTGCACCGCCTGGTCAAGCATCGTCAGCCTGCGTTCCTCGGTCTGCGACAGCGAGCCTATGAGAAGGTCGATTGATTCCAAAAACTCGCGGTTTTCTTTCCACTTCGTGCTGTACGCCAGCAGCCCGTCCTGCATGCTGACAAAATTCCCCACTTCCACGTCCCACATCAGCTTTCTTAGTTCATACACAAGCTTGCCTGACAGGTTCTCGGCCGAGAACTCCATCGCGCCTTCGAGGTTTGGGTTGTTCCTCATGTAGATTGCCATGTACAGTATCATGTTCACTATCTCCGAGCCGGTCTCTATCTCGTACATCTTCCTGAGATGGAAAGGATAATTGTAAAGATAGACAAGGAACGGCAGGAAAACAAGAAGCGCCATTGCCGCCTGCCCGGGCGGAAGCCCCGGATAGCCGAGGAAATTGGAAACGGCCAGCGCAAGCAGCGGAAGGGATACGACGACGCCAAGAAGCACCGTCAGCGACGCCACGCCTTCCGGCGTTGCCTTCAGGTGCGAAAAGTCGATGGCATCCTGCATTTTTTCCTTTTCTTTTCCGCTCATGCTTATCGTCAGCAACCTGAGCGAAAAACGGCAGGCCTTTTCATAGATGGAGACGGGGAGCGTCTTGAGCTTCTCCTCTTCCTTGAATATCTTGTATTCCCGCGACTCTATCTTTCCCGGGACGGCAAGAGACCGCCTGTTGTCGCGCAAGGCCATGAATAATTATTGCAAGGGTAATATTAAATTGCAACTAAACAGTTAATCTTGATCGCCAAGCTTCCTAAAGACATAAATGATAACCCCACCCAATATTACGATAAATGCCGCAGTAGCAAGAATTATAGCATCAGGATTCGTTTGTTTTGCTTCAGGAGGCTCGAGAGCCGAACAGTCTGCATCTGCCGTAGGCGCGCAATCAATATCGCATATTCCGTCTGCAACGGCGTCGCAGTAATCGTCAGCCGAGCCTGAGCGGCAGTCTTTTGAACACGATTCGTAGCTCTCGTGAGGCTGGCATGCGTTGTCGCCGCATGTATTTGAGAATAATGTTAATGAAATAGCGCCGGCAGTTCGGTTATTTTCATCGTATATGTTGAGTTGTTTTGCGTCTGGAAAATAAGGGATTTTAAGAGTGATGTTATTCGTTTCAAACACCAGAGGCTCCAGTCCCTCTATGGTTATTTCTTCGCGGAAACTGAAATATATCTTGTAGAGAGGCCTGTCTTCAAAGGAAATAAGTTCGCCGCTGTAAGAGCCTAATGTCATAGGGAAATAGGAAACCCTGCCCGGCTTTACAGATACCGTGCTGTTTGCAATATCATCCCTGTATATGGTTATGTCATAATAACTGTATTGCTGAGCGAAAGATATCCCGGAAAATACCAATGCCGCAACCAGCAAAAATATATTTCCTTTCATTCATGCCACCTTCATCGGCGCAGGGCTGGCCGGGGAGTAGGGTATATTGCCGTTGATGATGCTTGAGATCTTGGCCGCATCTGTGGTGCCCCACCAGTTGTTGGTGGCGAGAACATCCTGACTTGCGGGATCTGTAGATACTGCATACATGCACCCGTTGCAATATATGTCGTTTTCCATTATATATATGGAACTGCTTTTCCCGGCTATATTGACGCCGGTTCTCTTTGTACGGATGACGTTGTTCTGTATCACAGTATCTTTGGTGTCTTCAGTGAACACGTCCGTATTAGCGTTCTCTTCCAAGACGTTGTCGATAATATGATTTCCGGTGGATTCCGACGTTTCATAATCCCTTTCTGCCATGCGTTCCCAAAAGTTTATACCGTTCCTGTTGTTATTGGTTATGGTGTTTTTTTCTACGCTCATGGTTGAGGGCCTTTCCGCGGCTATGCCGTCGTTCCTGTTGCCGGATATTGCATTGCCGATGACTTCCGTGTTTATGGTGTAGCTCAGCCAGAAACCGTAGTTGCTGTCCGATGCGATATTATTATAGAATTTATTCCCGGAGGCAAATACGGCCTCGAAGGCGTTGTGGGGGCTGCCGGTTGCGTCGTTGAACGCCACATAATTGTCCTTGGAGTCGCCACGTCTTCCGTTAAGGAAGAATCCATCGCCTCCATAACTCATGTCATTGCTTGTTATCCTGTTGTTGGAGGAGGATGCCACAAGAAGCACGGCCGCGGAGTCGCAACCGCACCCGTATGTTGTCGAGTCTATGCCTGCAGCCCGGCATAGGTCGCTGGGTGCGTCCTTGCTGCATGCCCTGTTGGCGTAGCTGAAGTCGTTGCGGTCTATCTCGTTGTTGTTGGAGCCGTATAGTTTTATTCCATAGCCGGTGTTATGGTCGGCTTCATTTTTGGATACCCTGACGTCATTCACGTTCAGGAAGCTTATGCCGTCCTGCTGGTTGCGCAGGATGCTGTTTTCTATTGCACCGCCCTTGACATCGCTGAAAAATATTCCCCCGCCCCACGGCTCTTTCTTATGTATGTCCAGAAAGACGTCATGGTCTTCGACTCTGTAATTGTTTGATATGTCGCTGTCTGTTATCTTCACGTTTGAAGATTTTTCGGCAAAGACGCCGATGAAGTACTTGGACACCTTGCAATTCTTCACTTCCACGTTGTTGGCATTTATACGAATACCATATCCCTGATAATTCCCTTCCAGTGCCGCCCCGTTGCAATCGAGCACGGTATCATCGGAATTTATTATGATGCCCGGAATTGACTGGGCCGTTGCCCTGTATACTTTGTCGCATAACTTGACGTTGCCGTCTATTATGGTAAGCCCGGCAACCTCTTGGCATCCTTCTTCATATATAGGCTGGGTCGGAAGATGCGTCGGCGCATTGATTATGCAGGAAAGGAACTTATTATTATTCTGAGCATTCCATGCCGAGCATGTGTTTATATCGTATGCGCTTCCCGGCCGGGCGTAACAGCAGTTTATCACGTTGACGATATGGCGTTTTGACAGATCGTTGTATTCGGCAATATTTCCCGAGCCCATTACGCTTGTTTTTGAGGAGCGGAAGCCGCCGTATCCACCGCAACCGTAATAGCAGGCGGTTCCTGCCTGGCAAGACGTTGCAAAATTGACGTTGGCAACATACGGGAATTCGCACGCGCCCTTACCGCCGTTCCCATCCGGGAGCCAGATGCAAGAATACGTGTCTCGACCATACGAGTATTTCTTATCTTCGCATGATGACTTATCGGTTATTTTGAAGCATTCGGGGCCTGCTCCGAATGCCGGCGCGCCGCACCATTTCGGGCAGCCGGCAACATCGCAGTTGGGCGCAGCCACGGCCGACATTCTGGGCGGCGCGGCAAAGTACTCGTCCGCAAGGTCTGCAAATGTGTGGCCGAACTCGTGTAACGTAGCCCCCTTTGTGTCGGCAGTCGAAGAATAGCGGGTGATCTGGGTTCCGAATTTTATTCCTCCACTGTATCCGGCTGCATAGCCAAGTCCATTATTGTCCAGCACTATTGTCACATCCCTGAAAGGACATTTTTCGGCAGAAAGAGACTTAAAGTATTCGAGGCATTGCCACCCATTTTGTGTGATATCGCAATCCTTCCGAACGTCCGCCGGCGCATACCAGACGTTGAATTTGTCGCGGTAGGTGCTGTAGGGTTCCTTCGAGAGAAGGTAGTTTATGTGAGTGGGCAAAACAACATCCACGAATTTATATGTTTCTTCCGGTGCATAATTATTGGACATTACTACTATGTCAATGTTGTCGTCTGAATCACCTCTGTTATCCACCGGTATGCATGCGTCTGTATAGGTGACTGCAAAGCTTGCCGAATCTGCGACGATTACGTCATTGAACGCCAAGTCTATGGCGTATTCGCCTTCCGCGAAATTTGCCGAATCTATTTTCGCCCCATAAATTCCGTCATTGGGGGCGCGGTCACCGTGACTCCCATCGTCGTAAAGCGGAATGGTTATGACGCCCGAGGTTTCTGAGTCGGCCGCCAGGGAAGCCCGTTTTATTTGCGCCGTTGTGCGAAGGCCGGGTTGTGCAGTGGCAACGATGGAAAATTGTGTCCCGGAGGGTCCTGCAGTCGGAGTGATTGATATTTTCAAATCAATGCCTGTGTTTTTCACGGGTACTGAAGGGAATGCAAGCACATACATGGCGCCAGGACTACTAGCGAGGAACCCGAAATCGTTTATGACTATCACGCCGTAGTCATCGATTATTTTCTCGCCGTATTTTACGCCCTCTGCAGGAGGGACAATTTCATCGGTTCCATCGATGGTCATTATGTATTGGCCGTTTGCGTTTCTGACACTGAATGTGTTTTTGCCGAGGGAATCCGCCACTTCCTCCAGGTTTTGTCCTTGAGGCAACTCAACGGTAATATGTCTGGCTAGGTACCGTGCCGTTTTTCCCGGCTGGGAAACTCCCGTATTTATCCATATAGTATCATATTTCGACATAAATTCAGGTAGGGTGAAAGGGACATCTATCTTGCAGGGCAATATGGCAGGGCAATCGAAAGATTGAGAATAAATATCAGGGTCATGGTATATGAACACATACGCTTTGACAGGACCGGCTTCTTGGCCCTGAACTTCGATAATGGCATGATATGGAGATCCCTTGAAAACTGGCGGTTTTACGGTCATTGAGGCGATGCCAAAAGCGTCGCGGATTTCTCGTTCGAGAACATTGTTCGTCTCGTCACGCTCCTCGATTTTGTTATCTACGTCAATTTCCGCGGTGATAACGTCTCCTTGGCTGGTGCCCCTTGATAGGTCAAAACGATATACGTCTTCATATCGACTGACGGTCGCCATCTGGACATTGCCATTTACGCTGGCGGAAAGTAAGGTAGAAAAGCTGGAAAATGCTTTACTTATAATCATATCCGGCATGTCCTTTGGGTCTGCCTTGAAAGGCTCGATGGAAGTCCTAGAAACAACAAATGCGCGCCTTATGTTATCCGAGGCGAATTCGTTGCGCAGGCTTCCCTCAAACACGTATGTACCGGGAGCCAGAGAACCCGGCACAATTTCGCCGATGAGAAGAGTGCCTTCTTCCGCATTCCCGCCGTTAGAAAGGAGAATTGTTTTGATGATATTTTCGCCTGAATAAACAGAAACCGAACGATAAGCGCCCGTGTCACCGGTCGCGATTACTCTTATTTGATAGACGTTTTCGTTCTCTTTGCCAGGCCATGGTATGATTTCAATGGATTTGATTCTTGGAGGGGAATTAGCGGGATGTGCCTGTGTTTTGGGGGGTTCTGCAGGTATTATCGTTGTGGTCAATGTCTTCATGGTCGTCGTAGTCGACAACCTGCTTACTTGTAGCGTCGGGCGGCCGGTATAGCCTAAGTCTGTGATCAGGATCCTAAGTCCCTTCCATTCGGTCGGCATATCTTTTGGTATGGTTTTACTGTCGCCGTTTATATCCACGGTATATCCCGTTGACATGATTTCAGTGATTTTTATGGACATGCCTTCAAACTCGAACAGCTGCCCGACGGATAAGGCGGTCGTCGTGCTTCCTGTCGTCGCCGCGGCAAACTTAACAGTAACGTAATCCGTATTGGAATTTCCGGCCTTGTCGGTGGCCTTTGCCAAGTATGTGGACGTTGCGGGAGCGTCCCGCGTCACTGTCCATGAAGTCCCGCAGGAAACCGAGCCGCCGCATGAATACGATTGCCATCCCGAAGCTTTGTCAACATTGTAGAATTCTATCGTGTTGATGCCGCCAGTGTCGCTGGATACGACGGCGATACTCACACTTTCCCCGGCTTTCGGCTCTGTTGCGGAGGGCGTAATAGAAATAGTGGGCTTTGTCGTGTCCGTGGTTGGCGGCAGAGTAGTGGTCGTTGAAACGGAAGACGATATTACGTTCACAAGCATCGTCGCCGGCACGCTCTCCTTGCCTGTCCCATCCCGCGATTTCGCAATTACTGTGCACTTGCTGCCTGCAGGGCACTCCTCCCTGCTTGTGGAAAGAGCATTGCAAGCGCGCTCCTTGTTCAATGCAGTCGTGCCCTTCGTGCTGCTCACGATCGTGTAGAAGCACTTCACGGCGTTGTAATCCTGAATGTTTAATGAGAATCCTTCTGTTTTCGTTACAGTCGGCGCGGACAGTGCGCCTTCGATCAGGGTTCTTGGTTCGCCGCCTGCGGCAATAGTTGTTGTGGTTGCCACGCCTCTGGATATAGTAGTAGTCGTCGCCGGCTTGAAGGCGCACTCGCCCTTGTCAAGGTCGCAATAACCTGAAGCGCATTGCGCATCCGCATAGCACGCGTCGCCAAGGTTTCCTTTCGGTGATGCGATAGTTGTACTGCCGGTCACTGTCACGGTTTTTGACGCCGTCGCCATTTGCCCGATGCTGTCATAAGCATAAACGTAGTAAGTGTAAGTTCCGGGCGAAGTTTCAGTTATCGCCCATGTGTTGGAGCAGGACGTCTTTACGCCCTCGCAATTATAAGTTTTCCACGATCCTTGGTAGTAAGCTTCAATCCTGTAAACGTCCTTGTCGTCCGTTCCTATGCCGATGAGCATTATGGGGCTTCCGGTAATTGCGCTGCTCGTTGATACGATGCTTGCAGTAGGCGCCTTGTCAGCGGCCGCTATCGTCGTTGTCGTCGTATAGACGCAGTTCCCGCCGTCCTTGTCAACGATGGCGCACTTGCCTGTGAGGCATTGCGAATCAGAAGTGCAGAAATCGCCGAAACTGCCCTTGGGAATTGTTGTAGTCGTTGTTACGGCTGTGATCGTGATAGTCTTTGACGTAGTCGCCATTTTTCCGGCATTGTCGTAAACGTAGACGTAGTAAGTGTACGTTCCTGCGTTTGATTCGGTGATGGACCATGACGTTGAGCAGGAAGCCTGCGTTCCGTCGCAAGTGTAAGCCTTCCATGATCCCTGGTAATAAGCCTCTATTCGAAATATATCCTTGTCGTCCGTGCCAATGCCGATGAACGTGAATGGCTTGCCCGCTTCCGCAGTGGAAGGCGCGACTATCGTTGCTTTCGGTGGCTGGTCAACTGTTGATGCCACGGTAGTCGTGGCCCTCGCGGTCGACTATCTCGCACCTTAGGCCGGAGCCGCATTGCGCGTCTGACGTGCAGAAGCCCCCGTAACCGCTTCTTATCGTGGTTGTGGTTGTTGGTATTGTGTTGCAGTCGTTTGTTGCTGTGTTGCATCCGTAAGCGCACGTTTTCGCAAACACGGACGATCCGTCAATCAGGCGGTAATAGCGGTCGTTGCCCGAGCAGTAGTATCCCGAAGACGTGACCATCCCTGTCGGATTGGCGAAATCCGAGATAGCGTCTTTTATACCGTCAAGAAACGATGCGGAAGAGATTGACGGGGTAATAAATAATATTAGAAGGATTATATGGGATAAAAATCGCATAATGATATTGCTTCGGAGTTATATATATCATTTCCCGTTGTCAAGCCACGCCTTCCAGCGCTGGAAAATAACGGCGCTGTCCATGCCGCCGGTCTCCTCCATCACTTCCCTGCTTATGATGTGGAACATGGAGTTGGATTTCATCACGAACTCGGCTTCCATGGCGTCCGGCCTCCTGTTTTTCAGGGCAAAGTCCGTGAGATGTTGCAGCACGTTGCCCCTGAGCAGTATGTTCTCCCAGACAAGGTCCCATCTCCCTTTCCATTCGCGGGTACGGGAAGCGATTTCGTTCAATATGGCGCTTTCCCCAAGGACAAGCGTCTCCGTTGCCTTGAGCGTGTCGTCTTTTGCCGAGTATTCAAGAAGCTTGACGAAACCTCCTTCTTCCTGCGGATCGGCCTTCCAGTGTTTCCGGACTTCCGTAAGTTCGGTCAGGCGGCGGAAGCTCGAGAGCCCGTCGGGAGAGCGAAGCGCATTGGCGATAAGGACGAAGTCCGTTGCCTTGAAGCTTGTCGGAGGAACACCCAAATCGTTGACTACACGGTCAAACACGCCGTAGGCGGAGTCTCCGTGGATTGTTCCGGCTACTGTGTTCGCCAAGGCGCCTATACGCATGGCTTCGTAAAGCGCTTTCGCTTCCCCGCTTCTGACTTCGCCTATGATAAGGGAGGAATCCCCAAGCCGCAACGCAGTTCTCAATCCCTCTTCGGCGGGCATTTCAGTTTCAACTTGCGTAATAACAGAACGCGATTTCAGCCGTTCTATATTATAACCCAGTTCCCTGAGCTGCTCTATCGGCAGTTCCAAAGTATCTTCAAGCGTAATAATTCTTATTTTTGGCATTATCTGGACCATTATCGCGCCGAGGAGGCTGGTTTTTCCGGAGCCTCTCGTTCCGCCGACAAGCATGGTCCTCGCGCCGTCTACAAGGAACCATATCAGCCCGGCGGAGAATGAATCGAGCATCTTTGTGCTGATGAACAGAGGGAACGTCCACGGCTTCAGCCTGTGCCGGCGGAAGGCAAATCCCAAGCCCTCGGGCGACAGGCTCCTTGTTATGGCCGTCACCCTTGCCCGCGCCTGGGGCAGTTCTATTTCCGTGTCAAGCACGGAATTCGCCTCATCAAGCGGGCGGCCCGAGTGCAAACGGAAGCGCGTGGCCCAGGTTTCCGCGTCCTCCATGCTTGGGACCATGTTGGTTTCGCATTCGCCGTAAATCCCGTGAACGATATAGATGGGCGAGGAGCCGATGGGCGAATTTACCGCCATGTCCTGCACGCGCTCGTCCTCAAGGAGCAATTCAAGAACGCCGAGACCGGCAGTATAGCGCACGAGTATGTCCGCAAGCCTGTCCAAGGAGTCTTCTGCCACAGGTATCTTGTCGTTTCTTGATATATCCCTCAGAAGATCCGAGCTTATACGCTTCATGTTCTCCCTTACCGTTTCAGGTTCGGTAAGCTCAATGTCCCTCGGCTCATGCTTGCCGATGTACTGCCTCGCCTTGTCAAGAATAGTGTATTCATTTTCATCAAGCTTGAATTCAGGCGGAATGAAATGATAGAGCCTTCTTACTTTTCCGGGAATATTGTATATCTGTATATCCGTGTCGCCCAGCGAATAGCGCTCGAGCAGTTCGGCATTCGCAGGCGGCGTCGCCACGTACCGCGTATACATGAAGTTCGGCCGGATGCTCGGATGGAATATCTGCCTGTAGAGGGAGCGGTCTTTGTGCTCATGGAGGCGGTTGCGTACAAGCTGTATCATGCGGCAGCTCTCAAGCGCGGTAGTCATGGGAGTAAGCGAATTCGCGATATAATGTTCGGCGCATTTCCTTTTCGTTTCGTCCCCGTCCTTTTCTATAGCCGTATTGGCGTGCCTTATCTCCCTTACAAGCCATTTGTAAGCCTCTATGGGGTCGTATTTTATCTGCGAGAAAACTTTGGTGAGGAAATCATAGCGCTCCTGCGATTCATGCTCGCATTCCGGCAGCACCATGTTGCGTATCGTTATTACTCTGTCGCGTATTATTTTTTCTATTGCGTTGGCGATTTCAAGAAGCATCCTGCTTTCGTTAAAGTCATATTCGTGCTCGCGCCGCTCAACGAAGACGATCCTGACAAGCCTCTTTATCTCGAGCAGCTTGTCTATTGCTACGGACATCACGACGTCGTAGTCCTCTATGCTCGGGCCGTAGATGCTGCCCATGCAGTTTATCCTCACCCTCTGCGACTCCGGGTCGTATTCGGACTCAAAAACCATTGGCTCCCTCGATGTTCCCTATGTCGTCGGAATTTTATAAACGGAATCGGATAGCTTAATAAGGAATCGCGGATAGTTATTGATGTGCAGGACGACAAAACCAGCATGATTCTACAGGAGCTTGTCAGAAGGACGAATGACAGTATAAGGCGTTTGCATGAGCTTGAGGGCAGGATGGAGAATGTCCAGGAAAGAAGTTCTGCGCTTGAAAGCACAAGCATATCCAAACTCAAGTCGCTCAACGACAAGATCGCGGAGATGGAGAGCCGTATAAAGGACATGGATGCGAATCTCGCCCGGCTTGACAGCGCCATGGAAAAAATAAGCAAGCAGATGAGCAAGATGGCGAGGCAGAGCGACGTCAAGGAGCTGGAAAGGATGTTTGAGCTTCTCAGCCCCCTTCGGGCGGAACGCGGATTCCGCCAGGAGCGTGCGGCGCCGTAGCGATATCCTACACACACCATAGCTTTAAATTTATGTATTACTGTAATACATATATGGCAATGAAAACGTTGCGCAACGTGAAAGAATCCACGTGGAAGGATCTGAAAGCGCTTGCGGACAGGAACCGCGTGCCTATTGGCATACTGCTTGATGTGATGGTAAAGGATTATTCCGAATCGCCATCCCTTTTCTGGGGCAAAGTGCTCAGGCATGAAAAGATACTCAGTGACGACGATGCAGAATCCATTAAAAACGCCGTGTCGGAAATGAGAAAAGAGAAAGGATTCAGATGATCCTTGCCGTAGATACATCGGTGCTCATAGACGTGGAGAACCGGAAAGAAAGCGTCATCGCGGCCCTTTCAAAGCTCAGTGCGGAGAACCCGCTTCCGGCAAAGATAACTTTCATTACATATTTTGAATTCCTTCACGGCCTTGCAGAGAGGCATCCGGCAAAAAAGGAAAAGGCTATGGCTTTTATGGAAATGTTCGACATGATGCAGCCCACGAAAAAAACGGCAGAAATTCTGTCGCATCTTAGAAGAAAATACGAGAGAAAGGGGCAGTCCCTGCCTCTGGCAGATCTCATGATAGCATCGCAGTGCATTGAGAACAACTGCCTGCTCGTCACTGCGGATCGCGGGTTTGAGAGGCTGGAAGAGCTGAGTAAAGTTGTTATAAAATGAAGTCTCCTGCATCCTTATTCATGTGCATGTTTGCAGAGGCGCATAATCAGAGAAGATATTTATATGGACGGAACCTATATTGGTATAATTAATATGCCTTGGTGATAAAATGTTTTTCAGGAAAAAAAAGGAAATGAACAAGCCTGTTCCCTCCGAAGAGATAGAAAGCCTGATTTCTCAGGGCATGAGCGACAAGGATATCATAAAGAAGCTCAAGTCCGAGGGTTATTCCTATGAAAACATAGAGAACGCCATGCTCAAGGCGGTGAAGGTTGGCGTGGACGACTCGGGCATCGGGCAGGATTCGTTTGACCCCGGCATGCCGGGGCCTGCGCAGCAGCCGCAGGAGCAGCCGATTATGGACGAATTCTCCGACATAGACGTAAAAAACGCGGAAGAGCTTTCGCCTGAGCAGATAGTCGAGGAGCTCATAGAAGGCGTTGTCGAGAGCAAATGGAAGCGCTTTGACGAGGAGATAGAGAGGGTCAACATGGAGATAAATTTCATCAAGGAATCGGCCAAGAGCGCAAAGCCTTCCGAAAGCCCGGACAGCTCCCAGTACGAGGAGAGGATGAATGCCCTTTCCGCGCAGGTCGAGGACATTTCAACGCGCGTCGGAGGGCTGGAAAAGGCCTTCAAGCAGTTCCTTCCGTCGCTGACAAGAAACATAGAGAGCCTTTCCGCCATAATCCATGAGATGAAGGCGAAGCAGCGCCCTGCGGACGAGCCGAAGCCGTATTATCAGTGACAAGCCGTATTTTATGGCATGTTCGTGTAAAATACCGGAACTTTCAACCCAATCGTCCCATGATTTCTACGATATGGCATATTCTTTGGTATGTCCTGCAGAAAACGTTGCCAATAGCGGGGGCCTTAATGCCCAGCTGCGGCTTTCGCGCCGCCGGCTATGAACATGACAGCAACTATCATTACCACTACTATGAATATTATGGACATCACGTCCTTCGTGACCAGCTCAAGGCCGCCGAACACCGAGAAGAAAACTATTGCGCCTATGCCAAGTCCCGCCGTCAGCAGGAGCTTGCTGTCCGCAAGCTTGCTTATGTCGTATCCGGACATGCCCACGAACATCATGGTTATCAGTATGCCTGCAAGCACCATCACCATCGTGCCGAACAGGGATTTGAAGAACATGCCAAGGGCCACTCCGCCGAATCCTATGACAAAGAACGCGGCAACCATTGATACAACGCCTATGATCTTCTGGTCATCGCCGAGGGCCTTGGTTTTGAGCAATAAAGCGTAAAGCACTGCGAACGTCAATATCCAGGGCAACAGGAAACCGAAGAAACCAAGTTGGTCGAGGTTCCTCACGAAAAGCTCAAAAGGCGATGCCATTGGCTCACTTCTTTTCCTCAGCTGTCACAAAATAGACCGCGGCAAGGAGTATAAGGCCCCAGAATATCATGGTCGCGGTCTGACTGTCTATCTTGAGCCCAGGTATATTGCCTCCGGACGAGAAGAACAATGCCGCGCCTACTACAAGAACGATCAGGAGTATTATCCAGTTTCTCATGGAGCCATTAGCGCCCATAAGATTCTGGCCTACCATCTGAAGGAACATGACAAACACAAGTATTCCTACGGCAAGCACGACAAAGTTGCCGAGCAGGCTCATGAAGAATGCTGCCATCTGCGGGCCTGCTGCCGCAGTCACGAAGAATGCAAATATGAGTGAAAGCGCAATATTCGCCTTGGCTTTCAGATCCCCGAAAACGCTAAGCTTGTCAAGCAGGCCAAACGTTATCACGAACGTGAAGACCCACGGAAGCAGGAAGTTGAAGAAATCCGCGCCTAGCATTTGCGCAGGATTTATACCGAACTGGAAAAGTACCATCATGAGTCACCTAATGAGCGCCGTGGCCTCCGTCAGCAGGAGGATGCGCTGCGCCTCCTCCGCCCCCGCCGCTTGGCGCGGCAGGCTTCTTTTCTTCGGCTTTGCGCTGAGTCACATAAATCACAGCGCCGCCAAGTATCACGCCCCAGAATATGAGGGTGGCGGTCTGCTGGTCAAGCTGGAAGCCGGGAATCCGGCCGCCTGAAGATAGGAACATCACTACGGCCACTATCACGGTGACCCAGAACAGCAACGTGCCGGGCAACTGCTCCAGCCCCTTGCCGGTGACCATGGTTACGAACATCGCAAGTATGAGGACTCCTGTAATGTAGACCGCTGCGTTGCCGAAGAATTCCATGAAGAATCCGGCAAGCTGCGGGCCTGCCGAAGCTGTCACGAAGAACGCGAAAACAAAGGCAAGCGCAAGGCTTATCTTTTGCTTTAGCGGATCGCTGAATATCTTCAGGTTCATGAGAAGCACATAAGAAAGCACGAACGTCAGCACCCACGGCAACAGGAAGTTGAAGAAATCCGAGCCGAAAACTTGGGCAGGATTGAAAGCAAGCTGAAACAGTACCATGAGCATCCCTTCTTACTTAATTGCGCCTCAACCTTATATATTTGCTTTTAGTGCAACGTAGTCATTGGAAGTTTCTTATATCCCATTTTTTAGGGCAGCATTTCGGGCTTCCTTTTCCTTCTACCTGCATGGCATTATGGTCGGACGGATCCTGCGATTGGTATGGCTTGCTTATCCTGAAAGCCCTGAATAGAATCTTGTCGTTGAGCTCGTTCAGGAGAATCCATTTGTTTTTTCCTATCTGTTTCACGGGCAGAGGAACGGTATCCATTCACTCCACTTCCTTTATCCCGCGTGATTTCAGTTTTTTCATGATTGCGTTTATCTGGCCAAAAGGCAGGTTAGTCGCCTGATAAATATCCACTATATCTATTTCTTCTTCGCCATCCTCTCTCCTGCTTTTTATGAACTCTATAATGGATGTTTCTGCGACTCGGTCAGAAACGGGATTGAAAGGCGCGTTTTGGAGTTTATTTACCTCCTCCTCAAGAAAGGATACTCTGGATTCCAGAAAATCCACGTATGCCTTGAATTTGAGGGGTATTGCTATCGGGATGCCGTCAAAGACGACGCTCGCCTCGCCGTAATAATCGCGGGTTTCCCTCGCCCTTATGTCATTTATATTTTCAGCGTCCATTCCCGTCACTTTCCAGCACTTTTATCATTTTTTGAAGCGTTTCTTCGTCCCGTGAGAATACGTGAACGATTCTTTCCTCTATCTCTTTTTGATTCTCATGGTTTATAGTTATTGGCGTGGCAGGCTCTTTTATAAGCACAAGCCCTACAGGAATCACGGATTTTCCGAATTCTGCCGATAGTTTTTCCGTGAATTTTTTGTTCAAAACGTCCGCTATTTGAAACCCTTCAAAGCTGACTCTTTCGGTTCTGGCTGGCATATATACACTCGTGTCAATATCTATATAACGGCCGGAAGGCTTAAAATCGTATGTCCGGGTTTTTACGCCTACTTCCCGGCGTACTTGCCTTGCATGTGGACTATATAGAAGATAAGGGCTATGACTGCAATCCCCACAATCCAGAGAACATTGTCCGTCGACAGGTATTTGGGCAGGAAAGGGGTTATTTTATCCCATAAAAGCGCCAGCAGGATGAGCGAAACGGCAAGGCCCATACCCGTTGACGTCATGTCCTTCTCGCCAAGCTTGCCGGCCAGATCCTTGAAGAAGAATATGCCGAAGAATATGATTATCAGTATAACGGCGACCGGCAGAAATTCCTGCAACCCGATGACGAGGGGCTGATAGAGCGATGCAAAGAGCGCGATTGCCAAAGCAAGCACGGCATTGACATTTCTTTCCGCTATTTTGGTCTTGTTCAGCAGGAAGAAGACGATGGCGAAAACAAACAGGAACGCTGCCACGAATGGCGCAGTCTGCGGGTCAATGAATGCCATAAAATTACACCGCCACCGGGGAAGGCGTTGGGTCATAGCGCTTCTGTTGTTCAATCAAATGATGCAAGCCCTGCATATAAGAAAGCTGCTGCTGGAGCGACTGCGCCAGCCTGTCATTATGCTCGGTTCTTGCCTCGTTGTACTGCGTGTTCAACGCAGCTATCGCCTTCGATAATATCGTTTTCTGCTCGTTGTAAGTTCTTGCCCCCCGCAAAAGCTCGATCGTTATTCCTGCCTCGCCTGCTGCCATTGACGATGCCACTGCAGCTCCGGGCATGCCATGTGCGCCGCCTCCGCCAGCCGCGGCTGCGCCCGCCGGCGGAGTGCCCCTCCTTATCCAGACGTGGCTCACTAAATACGCCAAAAGCCCCCATATCATCAGCACTATGAGGAAGTATGCCTGCGCTATGTAGGCGAATATCTTGAAGTAGCCGCCAAAGATGATGAACATATAGAGCGTTATGTCCATGAGGAGTATGAGCTTGGGCTTGTCCGCTATCTTTGCCGCGACAAGATGGATTATAAGTATTGCGAAAGCAGTGGGCACAAAGAAGAACATGACAAGGTTATTGACGATGTTGCCGGTGAACGGAGCGCCGGGGTATTCTGTCATCTTGAGGAAGTCTCGGAACAGAAGCTCCCCGATATCAATATTCTGGAAGCCCTGTGCAAGCGTGGCTGCAGGCATGAGTGCCAGTAGCAATGCGAGCAGCAGAACACGATTCATCTCCATATTATGGTTTGCTGGGATAAAAAGATTAATTAAGAGTCGTATTTATTATTGTAATAGGTATTCTGAATGGAATTTATTGGCGAGCGATTTCATTGCAATTCCTAAGAATCTGCTTTTTTGCGGTTCGTCTGCCATTCTTGCTTTATCATAGAATGACTTGGCTATATAAAAACCAGCATTATTCTTATCTACAGCATATCGATTTAGTGCATTTTCTAGGGATTCTACTATCTGCCTTTGGGGTAACAAATCAGAAAAGTGAAAATATGTATTGGACACAAGAGAACCTAGGTCCTCATCTGCAATACCCCATCTACTTCCATTAAAATCTATTCCATACAGGTCTGATTGGCCTTGGGTTGATGGCTCATAAAAAATATGAATTGGGCTGTTGTCCCCATGTAAGTATGCGCGATCAGATGAGCCTTGTTTTCTTCCATAATCTTCAACTGCTTTTCCAAGATTAATCAAATCTCGACTTGCCGACCGAGCGATATCTAGTTTTAACCTTTCCATAAACTCTTTCCATGATTGCGTTTGGGAAACGGTATAACTGGTTCTTTCTTTAGCTCCATGAAAATAATCTGTCCATGAAAACATATCATTAACAGCCTGCGAAAGCTCAATCTTATCACTTTTTATTTTTTCTAACACGGTTGGCCCGAATAATCTTTGTTCGACCAATAACGGCATAGTATGAGAATAAGCAATCAGGTTAGGCACCTTATATCTTGATTTATCGTTACTTCTGGACTGGAAAGATAGAAGAGCTTCAGCTTCCTTTGAAACGGCTCTTTTCCTTACGGGATTCTCATCCAACGGGGCTTTGGCTATCAGTCCTTGGTAGCTACCATCAGGAGTGACGTAAAGGGCTACGATATTATCAAATGTGTAATGTGTAGTATCCAGTGTGGCAGAAGGCTCTACAGACTGTACAAATTTAGTAATTCTTTCAAGGGGAACCGCCATATCAAGCACCTCTCCCAGCTTCTTGCATATACATTTTTCCTATATCCCTATATGCCTGACCCTCAGATATTTCTCCTAGGGATAGACATAAACGGCCGAACTCCTTCATTTCATCGGGATTTCTTGGTTGATATCTGATAGATTTCAGATAGGATCCAAAAATATCGGTAATATTGGTATTGGGATTTCTGAACATGTTTTCTACCATAGTAGTTATGTATAGGCCGAGAACTCCATCAATAATCTTATCGGATGAATATCTTGATACGACCGCATCTTTGACCCTATCCGCATTCCTCTGTGCCTCGACTGGATTTGATGCCACATAGTTCAATCGTTCCTGCAGTTGGGGTACATTTCCAGGCTGAACGCCATATGCATACCACGGTTTGACAAAAACATCGCCCATCCCGTCTATATCACTAGCTATAACTGGTTTTCCTAACATCATGCCTTCTAAAGCGCTAAGCCCGAATGATTCATAATAACTTGGCAGTACTACCATATCGGACGCCATGTACTCCGAAGCAAGATGAGATCTATCATTTATCCATCCTTCGAAAAATACATCGTTTCTGTATTCGGGCTTTACTCTGCTTTTTATGACATCGGGTACACTGGGGTCTGGGCTTCCTCCAACATATACAAGTTTTAATTCAGGTTTAGTCTCTTTAGCACGGCTGAATGCATCTGCCAAATCAAGAACGCCCTTGTCTTTGTGAAGTCTGCCGGTATAAAGCACCATTGTACCATTGCCAAATTTTTGTCTCAATTCAGCAGCTCTTGCAGCTACATCTTTTCTTTCGGCCATTTTGTATATATCAGAGCCGTTGGGGATCAAGATAGATTTTTGTGCATATTCTGGGAAATATCTTCTATATATTTCCTCCCCGACCCTTGTCATGTTTGTTACTTTGTCTGATTCGCGAACTATTGGTAATTGAGATGATTTCATGTTTTCAAGCTGCCTTGCTTGCACATGAGGCGGAAGACCCTCAAAGATTTTTTTATTTGCAGCATTACTGTTTAAAATATCATGAGGCGCAATAGAATGCGCAGTATAAATGAGGGGAGCTTGCGAGGACTGGCGTCTCATTTTTACTATCTCATCCCCCGTGAAAGTGATTAAATGAGAATGGATAGTCATATATTCAGGAAGCAGACCTGATTCTATGAAATCGTTAACATCACGGAATTCTTGAGTTCCGGTAGGTGTCTGAAGATATGGTCTTTTTCCAAAATTGTGATATAAAATATCTGTTTGCGTTCCCCGTTCTTCAAAGCCATTTTTGAGTCCTTTAACTACAGTATCGGCTCCGCCACTACCGTCCCATCCGATAAGAAGTATTTTGTCTGGATGCTTTGCCATTTTAAATATCACCTATGGACCTCTCGAAGCTATAATCCTGCGAAGAAGACCGCTGATTGGATCAGGTGGATTTACTGGTACTGGAGGATAGCTGATTCTTCCTGCATATGGCGTATATCCATGAGGATATCCATACATATAAGGTCCGCCTGCGTACAATCCAGGATAATTATATAACCCCGGATAATCATGACCTGCTCTATAAGGCGCCGCCTCATGCAGCACTGTTATATATCCAGGCGCCTGGAAGTAAGGATGTTCGAATGAAGGCAACTGTATGTAGAGTTGAGGAGGCATTCCTTCGGCTGAAAATGACATGCCGAGGGCCCCGAACATGCCGCGGTTGTCGGGATTAGCTAGATATTGAGCTAATGCTTCTCTCTCGAACCCTACGAATGCGGCAAGATGCGGGCTCCATACGCCCATGCCTTGCGGAACAGTAGCCTCTTGTACGGCCATCATTCATCCCCTCCTGATGCGTAGTGCATAGTTTCAAGCGGGTCTGCTTTCGCTGCAATCGCCGCCGCTGCGTAGTCTTTCGCGAGTTCGACTATAGGACGAAGCTCGTCATTCTTGTGGTTCTGCACAAAATTGCTGAATATCTTTGCGTCCTCGGATTCAGGATGAGTATAAGACAAAACGGCCCTGTTGAACAGAACGTTAAGGCCGACTATTGATTCATCATCCATCTTGTCAGGATCCTGGCTGGCTATTTCATAGTCAGATATCCTGTCATGATCATAACCTATTGAGTGGGCGTATTCGTGCCTGCCTATAAGGCTTCTGTATATTTCCGGTATCGGCTTTCCGCCAAGCATCTCGGCTATCCAGGTCTTGCCTGTCGCTTTGTCATAGCTGCCTACAGGGAAGTCGAGAAGGCTTTCAGGGCTGTCTCCGAAGTAGACTCCCGGGTGCTTCTTGTTATGTTCTGCATCGTACTCGGTTATCATTGCCCTTCTCTGCGGACCGCGCACCAAAGGCAGAAGTTCCGCATCAAACGGGCTTATCATAGGTCTTTTGTATGGCATCATTTTTCATCACTATTCAGTTACTATAGTCTTTGCAATATATAAAGATTTCGCTACTATAGAGTAGTTAAATATTATAGCTTATTTTTGCCCTTTTGAAGCGGTTTCTTGGCATTTCTGTGTGTATCAATTGAATTCTTAAAAATCTTTTTTCCTATCTCCACTCCCATTCTTCCGGCGGTAATGCTCGGTCCTACATATTGCGCGTCTACCCTATCCTGAGATGGAAATACATCCTGCGGCAATTGTCCTGCGATTGTGTTTGCCTGCTCCCAAATATCATAACCTGCAGCCCCAACTGTGGCACCAAATCCAAACGCTATAGCATTTTCGTACCAAGTAAGAGGCATGCCTTTCTTATTTTCGTATACACGTCTTGCTATTTCCCCTGCCCCTAATGAAAGAACTGCCATAGGCGATATGCTTGCAAGATAATTATCAGGATTGTCTCTAATCAAACCCCATGCAGCTAAACTGCCTGCCATTGTCGCTGCAGGCAGCCATGCATTTTTTGATCTCTTTGCGACTTTCATAGTAGCTTGTTTTGAATTTTTTACAAAGTCAGTCATGGCATATGCAGCCTTGTAACCTAAGGGCATCAAAGCGCCCCTTGCCGCATACCCTAAACGTGATTCCCAGTCTTCTTTTCCTTTACCCTGAAAAAATGCGGGATTGTATCCATTATTATCCATTTTGTCTACGTATCCTGCTGCCATTCCGCCAATTGGTGAGAAAGGAATACTAAAATAATCTATAGCTCCTAGAGAAACATTCTTTGCAGCTTTAGCTATGTTTGTCACTGCTTTCTCAGCATATTGGTTAAAACCCATTTCATCGCCTTTTTTCTGTTCCGCAGAAACCGCAGAACTTCAGGCCGCGGCTCTCTACGTAGCGGCCCTTGAAGCCGTCTCCGCAGTAGTGTACGTCTCTGAATATGTTCTTTTTCATTTCATTCACCCTTTAATATGATATTACGGATACCTTTGGCGTATCGCTTCTCTTATTCCGTGCCATCCCGCGCCTGCAATGACCCCGGCGGCTACAGGCGGCACTCCGAGAGCAAATCTAGTGTCAGGAATAAGATTGTTTGCTATCTCGCCAAGAGAATAGCCTCCAACTCCGGCAACTATTGCGCCTATGGCAGGAATTCCTTCTTTTGGGTTATCCTTTGCAAATCTGCAGAGTTCTTTAGCGTAAAAGCCTGAGGTACCTAGCACAGCGGCGTTGACATAAGGCGCGGTGCCGTCTGCGATGCATCCGATTCCAAGACCTATTATGCCGAGACCTGCAGCAGGTCCGGCCCGGGATTTATGCTCCCATAGATAGCTGACAGTAGGTTTTAGGGCATGCTGATAAGCATTCTTTGCGAGGACTTTGATATTCATGCTATTTACTACTTTTTAATGATATATAAAGCTTACTCCTTCTGAATATATATCTGAGGCAATAGAAGTCTTTAAATACTACTAAACAGTGATAATAAGAATGTTATACGTTCATGAAGACGTGCCCGATGCGGTTTCGGGTCTGTTTCTCCCAAAAGAACAGGAGTATATGAATGTACTTCACAGGCTCTATCAGAAATTTCTTGACCCGCCCTCTCCGGGACAAATGACAGGGTTTGGCCAGTGCGAAGCAGTCTCGAGTACCGTAGCATTGGCGCTCAAGTACAGGGGAAAGAATGTCGGCCTTGTACATGGAACTACCCGGCCGGCAAATTCCGAACTCCCTGTTGGCCACTGGTGGATAGAGATTGACGGCTACAGCGCGGATTTGACGAACGTCCAGACAGGGTCGGATTATATGATGAAAATAATACCGTCCTCCATGGAAACGGAACAGAACCTGATGCGGGCAGGCGTTTACAGGGAGATACCGGAAATGCTCACGCGTATGATGGAATACTACGGTCTTCACGGGAGGCCTATTCAGGATCTTTTCAATCTTTTCAGGAACGAATAAGCTGGCAATGGGATTAAATTTTCGAGAAAACAATGTTTCTCATGCCCGATGCGTTGTCATTGTCGTTCGTTGAGAGGATACTGACGTTTATATTCGTGTTTTTCACAACCCTCGTGGCAGGAAATGCAGTCTATACGCTGATTATAAGGCAGCTCCAACTCAGGGCAGTCAAGTTCTCCGGGTATTATTTTCTGGCCAAGCTCCTGCTGTATGGCATATACGCCTTTGGCTTCTTCTACGGGTTCACGGTAGTGCTCAATTTTAACGTCGCGGAATTCGCGGCGAGCTTCGGCCTCATAAGCCTGGCGATTGCATTCTCGGCGCAGCAGACCATACAAAATTACATCGCAGGCATCATAATAATGGTGGACAGGCCGTTCCGCGAGCGCGATTACGTCGAGCACGCAGGCACGGTCTGTAAGGTCATAGACATAGGCCTCCGCAGGACGCGGATGCGTTCGCTTGACGGCAGGATATTCATCGTGCCGAATTCCGCGTTTGTGACAGGCACGGTAATCAACTACACCGAAGGCGAGTACATAAGATGCGTCGTCCCAATTCCCATATCCCACGACTCCGACGTCGAAAAGGCCATGGCCGTCATAATGGAAGCATGCGTTGAAAATCACGAAATAGTGCCGAGGGTCTCCAGAAAAATGTCCGCTCTTGAGACGCTTCTTACCATACCAAAAGACATGAAGAAGCTTGAGCCGAAGATTTTCATCAAAGAGATAAACAAGGACAGAGTGCTCTTGGAATTGTGGTTCTGGACCGACGGCATCAGAAGGAGGGAAGTCATAATTTCCCACGTCCTCAAAGAAACGAAGAAGCGGTTTGAAAAGAACGGCATAAAATTCGGATGATGTTTTTTTGTTTCAGCTTAATGATTTTTTGCATTAGCCAAATTGCTTTGTGCGAGAGATAGAAATAAGACCTAGGTAAGTAGTATTTTTAGCAAGGAAACAATATGTAAATATTTCCCTGCATACAATACTCTGCGATAGCTACCGTATGTGGGGTGAAATAAATTTAAGCGGGCCGCATAATTAAATTATGAAAGCTGCGATAGTGGCTCTGTTATTCATTCACGTGTCCTTTGCCTCTGTTATAACGCCGTTTTCTTCTCCGGATAATATGGAAGAAGTTGTTGGTGGATTCCTGCAGGAAAGCGAATCGCCGTTGGTAGCCGTCTATATGTTCACAAATCCTGCCATAGCATGGGGGCTTGCAGGCAAAAATGCGACAATACTGGTGGAGAAGGCGCCTGCAGGAGGGATTCCCGATGAGTCGATCCTTTGCTTCCTGCAGGACGGCGGGTCAAGGGTCCTTCTTTACGACGGCCCTTACCGGTTCATGCACGCCAAGTATGCCGTTTCGGGGAACAGGTCTCTGGTGTTATCGGAGAACTTCGGGTCTTTCAGGGCACGCGGCTGGGGAGTGATAATAGAAGACGGCGCCGTGGCAGCCAATCTTTCTTCCATATTCAAGGAAGATTCCAAAAATGCCGTGCCGTTTGAATGCCGTCTAAATTATACGTTAGGGGGAACTTCTTTCCCGCCGGAAGCTCTGCCGTCATACGAAGGCAGCGTGCAGTTGGTAACGGCGCCGGGCGCAACGCAGGATATTGTTTCGTTTCTTTCATCCGCAAAAGAAAGGCTGTGGATACAGCAGGCTTACATATACAGAAAATGGGACGAAGGCCGGAACCCGTTTCTAAGGGAAATAGAGCTCTCGCCTGCGGAAAAGAAAGTTATGACGGACGGATCGTGGTTCAACGTCGACAAGGGCGACAGGAACAGCAATTATTACACGGACCAGTACCTGAAATCCGTGGGCATTGCATCGAAAATCCCGGATTTTGAGATTCATAATAAAGGAGCCATTGCCGACAATACAGCACTGGTCTCAAGCATAAACTGGAACGAGAACTCGCCTGAAAATAATCGTGAAGTGGGTGTCCTAGTAACCGGCGAAGCTGCGAAGTATTTTGCCGCGCGTTTCGAGGAAGATTGGCACAAAACGGAAATTCCGTTTTCGGCTTTAGCCGTTTTTATATTCTCACTTGGCATAGTTAAGCTATGGATTATTCTGCGAAAACGAAAAGGACATTAGGCAATGCCCTGGTCGGCGACAGGATAGCCGTGCATACCAACGGAAAGAAATACGAAGGCTTCCTCATGCCCAAGCATTCCGAAGACCCGGATACCGTGACCCTCAAGCTGGACAGCGGATATACTATAGGGCTGAAGCCTGACAAAATAGCGCTAATAGAGAAGGCCAGGAACGTCAGGCCGCAACCGGCCCCCAAGCGGGTTCATGATTCTTCCAAGCCGACGATAACGATACTGCATACCGGAGGCACCATAGCATCAAAGGTAGACTACAAGACCGGAGCGGCTTATCCCGCCATCTCGCCGGAAGAATTGAGCGACGCCGTTCCTGAACTGAGGGAAATCGCCAATTACAATGCCAAAGTCGTGTTCCAGATGTATTCAGGGGACATGGAGCCTGAACACTGGAAAATACTTGCGGAGAAAGTTTACGAGGAGGCGAAAAGCGGCGTTGACGGCATCATAATCCTGCACGGAACCGATACCATGGCGTACTCAGCAGCCGCCATAGCTTTCATGGTGCAGAAGCTGCCGATACCCGTGCTTTTCGTAGGCTCCCAGCGTTCTTCGGACAGGGGAAGCGCGGACGGGCCCATGAACATAATATGCGCCTCCCTGTTCATAGTCAAGAGCGATTTTTCCGGAGTTGCCGTCTGCATGCACGGCACGTCAAGCGACGATTACTGTCTGGTAAATCCGGCAGTCAACGTGAAGAAAATGCATACGTCCAGGCGGGATACGTTCAGGCCTATAGACGTCAAGCCTTATGCGAAAGTCTGGCAAAACGGCAGCATTGAGATGATAAGAAATGATTATTCCGCCAAAGACAAGAAAAGGGGGCCGGTTCTGCGGAACAAAATCGGGAAGAAAGTGGCTATAATCAAGATCAGGCCGGGCATAAGCCACAAGGAACTGGAGTTCTACAAGGATTACGGCGGCGTCATAATCGAAGGAACCGGCCTTGGCAATGCGCCCGTCACCGTATTGGATGAATACACGGCTCATCACGGCAAGCTTCTCGAGGCTATGGGGAAGATGTCGAAGAGAGGCGTAAAGATGTTCATGGTTTCCCAGTGCCCTTACGGCAAGGTAAACATGAACGTCTATGCCTACGGCAGGGCGGTGCAGGATGCAGGCATCGTCCCGTTGGCCATGACTTCCGAAGCGGCGTACGTAAAGCTCATCTGGGCGCTTGGCAATTTCCCAAAGAACGCTGAAAAGATAATGCTTGAGAACTTTTGCGGCGAAATTGTTGAAAACATAAAGGCAGATACTTTTCTTATTTGACGGGCGCTCATTCCCCCAGAACTATCATGGTGTTCGTTCTTTCCACGCCCGGGAAATTCTGTATATAGCTTGTCACGAACTTATCCATTTCATTCACGTCGCGCGCAGTGACTTTTATTATCATGTCGTTCCCGCCGGTAATGACGTCCGCCAGTTGCACGTTCTCCTTTTCCCGGCACTGTTTGGCTATATCATGCTGCGTTATGCCGTTCTTTTTGAGTTCGTCATAATTAAATACAATCCCTATGTAGGCAGTTATGGTTTTTCCGGCCTTTTGCTCGTTGACTTTGACGGTGTATTGCTCTATCACGCCGTCTTCTTCCAGCTTCTTGATCCGGTTATATACGGTAGTTGTAGGCATATTGAGCTTCTTTGAGAGCGCTTGCATGCTAAGGCGGGCGTTTTTCCTGAGGACGCTCAGAATATTTTCATCTTTTTTGTCAATCATGTGGAATACATATTCCAAAAATTATTTAAAAAGCATTTTACGGGGCATGAGCATTCTAAAAAAAATCAGAATTTTTTTATCTTCCGCAAGGCTATTATTACAATGCGTATTAAAAATTTATCCAGCTTTATGCAAGAGTTCTCATTATTCGTAAATGAAGAAGAGGTCATGCAGTCGCTCCATGGCGTCAGGCAAACAATAGACGGCATGCCTTATCGAAAGGGGCTGTTCTTCAAATTGCTTCTGCAGGGCATGGGGCGCCAGATTGACTGGAGATTTGCAGAAGAGATGGAAAATGCCTTCATTGAGGTCGCGGGAAGTCGTAGGGTTACGGTTCAGGTTTGAGCATATAGGCTTCACGGTAGATATGCAAGGAATTCTCCGTCCAAATCGACGGATTTTAGGCCGTAGATTTGCAGAAGATAAAGATTTTAATTCTCTATGACAGGTTGTTTCATGTCTTATGGAAAAGAGATTAACGTAGGGCTTGAGGTTCATCAGCAGCTTAATGCATCTAACAAGCTTTTTTGTCTCTGCCCTATTGCAAAGACTGAAAACTTCCCGTTTTCAGCTAATAGAAGAATCAGGGCAGTTGCCGGAGAAGGCGGCAAAATAGACCCTGCAGCTCTTTATGAGATGGCCCGCGGCAGGGAATTCATTTATAGGTTTGATAACACTACCAATTGCCTGATTGAACTCGACGAGGAGCCGCCCAAGCAGATAAATGACGATGCACTTTATATTACGCTGCAGGCTTGCAGGCTTCTGTCGTCTTCTCCGGTGAACGAAGTTCATATCATGAGAAAAACTGTAGCTGACGGCTCTGCGGTTTCCGGCTTCCAGCGGACAGCTCTTATAGGCATAGGCGGGCATATCAAGACATCCTTTGGGGGCGTAGGCATACAGACTGTATGCCTTGAGGAAGATTCTTCGGTGGATATGCATACAGGCAGGCCGGAATACCGCCTTGACCGGCTGGGCGTGCCCCTGATAGAGATAGCGACCGAGCCGGCAATGCATTCGCCTGAGCAGGCAATGGAAGCTGCAGAGGCGATAGGCACGCTGCTTCGCAGCCTGAACGTGCGCAGAGGCATAGGCAGCATCCGTCAGGACATCAACGTCTCCATAGAAGGCGGCGAAAGGATTGAGATAAAAGGCTTTCAGGAGCTGGACAAAATCGCGGAAGCCGTAAAAAACGAAGTTTCGAGGCAGGTAGCTTTGCTCGAAATACGCGACGAGCTTCGCAAAAGGGGCGTCAAAGGCCTGCAGGGAAAAATAGTTGACGTAACGCATGTTTTCCGCGATACAGAGTCTTTCGTGAAAAAATCCCTTACAGACGGCAGGGTTCTTGCATCGGCATTGCCCGGATTTGCCGGCATCATGAAGAAAGAACTTGGCGACAAGACGCTGGGCAAGGAACTTTCCGGCTACGCCGCAGCGTACGGCTACGGCATAACGCACTCGGATGAGGATTTGGAGAAGTACAAGCTCGGGAGAGAGTTTGCAGAAATGAGAAAGCTTCTCAACGCCGGCGAGCGCGACGTTGTCTTCATAGTAGCCGGCAAGACTCCGGAAAAAGCCGTTGCTGCAGTCATTGAGCGCGCACGGCATTGCCTTATCGGCATACCCAAGGAAACGCGCGTTGCAGAGGGCGCCGGATCGAAATACACGCGGCCGCTGCCCGGCTCGGAGAGAATGTATCCTGAAACTGACGTTCCGGTCCGTTCCATAAGCGGAATCGAGGTCTCGGTTCCCGAGACAATCAAAGAGCGCGAAGCGGGTCTGAAGAAGCTGATGCCGGAAGACATGGCCCATCAGTTGGCGCGCTCGGAAAAATATTGCTTATACGAAAATCTGGCAAAGAAATTCAACGTAGACCCCGTGCTTGTCGCTACGACGCTTCTCTCCACGCTCAAGGATCTGAAGAGGCGCGGGCTTGACGCAGACAGAATAACCGAGGATGAACTGGAAAAGGTCTTTGCTTACGCTGCCTCCGGTCGCGTGCCCAAGAGCGCGGTGCCCAAGGCTCTGGAAGGCATAGCTTCGGGCAAGAGTGCTGAAGGGATGATGCAGGCTCTGGAGCCCATGGATGAAAAGAAGCTTCGTTCTATAGTTAATGAAGCGGTACATGCCAATGCGGGCCAGAAGGAAAGCGTTCTCATGGGCATCGTGATGACCAAAGTGCGCGGCCGGGCCGACGGGAGCGCGGTTGCGAAACTATTAAGGGAAGCCATGCGAAAGTAAAGTATATGGTTGACATACTCGGCTACACGATAGGCATAAGCCTGGCGCTTCTTGCAAGCCAGGCGGTTTCGGCGCTTCTTGCATTTATCGCAGTTGTAATTTCTGATAATTACATTGGTCATAATATTGAATTAAGAAGAGCTTTAGTTCTTTCGGTCATTTCGTTTTTCATCGTGCCTCTGATTATTCCGTACTTGGGCCTGAATTATCCTTATCTCAATCTTTACTTCCCGCTTATATCATGGATAATACTTGGAGAAATAATACTCAATAATGACTTTGGAACGAAACTCAAGATCCTTGGCGTTGCGTTCTTCGTCTATTATGTTTTGAACATAATAATCCAGCCCTTTATCATGGGATATTTGCGGTTTTTGAATTAACTAGCTTTGTTCAAGATGCGTATCTTCCGCCCGCGCAATTTCTACCTCTACAACTTCACCCGCTAAATGCGGGCCACGCAATACTACTGGTTTATAGGCATAGTTTCTGCCGAGCCAGGTGCCTTTATCCGGCTTGTATTCGTCAACAAGAACGGTACCCTTCCAGCCTATCCATCTCTGATTGCTTTCAAGCATGAGATCTTTGACTAATCGGGTCAGAATCCGGGTTCGTTCTTTCTTTATGTCAGAAGCCACCTGCTTCATCTTAGCTGCAGGGGTATTCGGTCTCCAGCCGTAAGCGGAAATATTCACGAAGTCTGGCCTAGTTTCTTCTATAAACCTTACGGTTTCTGCAAATTCCTCCTCTGTCTCTGCCGGATGCCCGACAATGATATCCGTCCATACGGTCATTTCCGGAAATGCCGCCTTGAATTTTTTGATGACTATTTTGTATTCATCGGTGGAATTTTTCCTGTTCATTTTCTTGAGCATGGAATTGCTGCCCGATTGCTGCGGCACATGCAGGAACTTGAAGACTTTGCCGCTTTTGTATGCTTCAATCAGTTCATCGATTATCGGCAGTACTGATGCCGGATGAAGCATGCCTATGCGAATGAAAAAATCACCTTGTAGCGCAGTTACCTTGTTTATCAGATCTGGAAGAAGGATTCCATTGTCGTTGTAACCCGCAACTTCCTGTCCTGTTATCCAAAATTCGCGTACTCCTTCAACCAGTGAAAGTTCGATCTCCTTGACTATGTCCCTTGCGGGATAAGGATACTGTCCGCCCTTGGCAAATTTTGTTGAGCAGAATGAGCAGAAATAACCGCAGCCTGACTGGACCTCCATTATGCGTATCGTGCCGTTTTGTATCTTGGGCATGAGAACCTTCGGCGTCTTGCTCTTGCCTAATAATACGGTCTTTTCGCCGGCTAGTGTATTGTCGACCACGGTTTCTATTTCCGCAACCCTGTTGGTTCCTATCTGGCTCAATTCAGGATAATCCTTTCCAAGATTGACAGCCTCAGGCAGGCATCCCGCAAGCACGAGTTTCTTTCCTTTGTTCCGTAGCTGCTCTATGCGGTGCCTTTCTTTATTCTCGGTCTTCTGCTTGACCGAGCACAGATTAAGAATGACGAGGTCGGCTTTTTCATCGTTCTCTACAAGCTCATATCCTTTCTGCTTCAATGTTCCGCCCATTATCTGGGAATCCATCTGGTTGCTGCTGCAGCCATATGTTTCTATATAGACTTTCTTTTTGTCGCTCACGTTACCAGTTTTTTGGTTAACTATATATGCTTTTGCTACAATGTTCGCCTATGGGTATGGTTGCAGTTACGCTTAACATAATGCCCGCATCAGTAGATACTGATCTTGCAAAAATCAAGGATGAGATAAAGAAGCTGCAGATAAACGTGAAAACCATAGAAGAGAAACCCGTGGCCTTTGGTCTTAGGAAACTTGAGGTCCTATTCACTATGGAAGACGCCGATGGTGGCATTGACAGGATTGAAGAAGCTATCGGCAAGATTGAAGGCGTTGAAAGCGTTGAAGCCGGCGACATCAGTTTGGTCTAACATGTTATTTCTGGAAAGAATTAATAGCTATGGCGGCTAGTAGTATTCAAGGGATATTATGAGACAAGTTCTTATGTATAAGGGAGAGGACGGCTTCTGGATAGTGGAATGTCCGTCCCTTCCCGGATGCATTTCGCAGGGGAAAACGAAAGACGAAGCTCTGAAGAACATCAAAGAGGCTATAGCGCTTTACATAGAAGCTCTGGAAGAAGACAATAAGCCCGTGCCTCAGGAAAAATACGAGGTCATGTCGTTGGTAGTATAGCTGATATTTCTCTATAGCTCTATAAGGAAGTAAACAGATATTATTTTCTTGTGAGCTACATGATTTGCCGGGCTAAGATATACAGAATTTTATTCGGTTAACTATAAGCGATAGCATTTCATAAAATTCATATGCAGAATGCCGCCGGACTCCCCGTTATATCGGGGAAGGAATGTGTGAGGGCGCTGATAAAAGCCGGTTTTTATATCAGACGAAGAAAACCCAGTCACATCATAATGGGAAGGGATGTGCCCTTTGTGCAGACAGTGGTTCCGGATCACACGACAATAGACCGGGGGACTCCAAGAGTTATAATTAAGGAAGCAGGGCTTACGGTGGAAGAATTCAATAAATATCTTGATCGATAAAGTCTTATTCGAGACTAAATATCAAGAAATCGCAGCCTGAATCGGCGTGTATGGATGTTGTTTCCGTTTTGCTTGAAAGGCGCCCGGCTTAAGCCGAAACCTATTTTTCTGATTTTAGACGGGATCTACAGTAGACATTACTTGCTTACCCAGCCGCTCGAGCCGCTGCAGATGTAAAGCATGTCCGAAGACGGGTTGAACTTCATCCTGCCTTGTTCCGCTTCCTCATTGCAGTCGTCCGAAGGCGGCGGGCCTAACGCAGTGTCGATCTGCAGGTAGCCCTTTATCTGGGCATCGCTTGCGGGATTTGGCGTCCCTACGCCAAGCTTGCCGTTCACATAGAATATCCCGGGCTGCCACGCCCCATACGTCCTGTGTATCGCAAACTCCGCAGCGCGGCGGTCTTCTTTGGATAAGGGCACGGTTTTGCCGAAAAATCCAATTATTATGCCAAGATCGTCATAAGTGACTTTGCCGTCGCCGTCAATGTCGGCTTCCGCGTACTGTGAGTCATTCAAATACAATAAAGACGTGTCCGTGGCGGCCAAATATGCGGTTAGGCGGTTTATATCAAGCACATTCACGAAGGCGTTGCCGTCCAAGTCGCCGCTTCCGCCCTGCGTGAGAATGGAGCCTGCGATGCTCAGGGCCGCAGGCGGTGCAGTGTCGCGCACCCCGACGTTTCCGTCAGCGGCGATGCGCATAATCTCGCCTGCCTTGCTGCCGAGAGCCAATTCATCCGAAGACAGGATAAGAAGGCCCGCGTTGGGGAAGGCTTTGATTATTGACCGGAGTTTTCCGGAGCCGTCGGAAAACTGGATCGTTTCCTGTGCAATCAGCGCGATGCTGGGTGTGACAAAGGATATTCCGTTTGGATTTATCAATGCGCCTGTGTCTCCGGCGGCAACGTGTAATTTGGCGGCGGGATCGGCTGTTCCGATGCCCAATTTGCCGTCATTGGTGATCACGGCCAGGTCATTTCCTGCCATATCCAGAAAACGTATCATCTGCGATGCGTCGGCGGCCATGCCCGTTATCAATGACTTGCCCATCAAAAAGATGGACGGCTCCGGCGGGGATGCGATAGGAGCGGGAGAGCCTCCCTCTCCTCCCGAGTAGCCTCCGGGCGGTTGCACTGGGCGTGACGGCGGCGCGAGGGTAGTGGTCGTTGCTGAATCATCGTCCGGCGATCCTGCGCCCCCATGAGGCAGCGGAGGGAGCTGTTCCGGGAGAGGTGTGGCGTTTTCCTGCGGGGGAATGGTGACAGCTTCCTTTGAAAAATTTGAAAAAAATACGTATTGCAATACGAGTGCAGAAACGACCACAAGTATTATTGCTATGCCAAGAAGCGGTGTAAGTTGTCCAGAATAACGCATTATTTATATATTGAGGGCTTTCTTATAAAGCTAATGCATCTTGGGGAGCTTTGTTTAATAAATGGTTTTCTCGCACAAGATGTTGCGTTTTGATAAACCTATGGCACAGCCTGTTGTGGCTGTAAGGGATTATTTGAAGTGCCCTGCTATGCGATAAACAGGCTGGCTGTATGAACGAGTTTCGCACCGCAAGGCAATATGTTATCATCAACCGCCGCGCTCTACTGCACGTCTCGAAGAAGTAAATCTTAACAACTTAAGAAATTGTCAGACAGAGGCGCTCTTTCCGCAGCCGCAGGTCGCCTTGGCATTCGGGTTGTTCACTTTAAAGCCAGAAGCCTGAAGGCTTTCAATATAATCTATCGTAGAGCCGTCGACTTTTCCGGCTTCCTTTTTGTTCATGTATATCTTTATGCCTTTGTCTTCGGCTATGACGTCGCCTTCCTTGGGCACGTCGAATTCCATGGTATAGCTATAGCCTGCGCAGCCGCCGGGTCGCACGCCAAAGCGCAGGCCCTGCCCGGGCTTGGATTCTATTCCAAGTTCCTTCATCTTCTTCGCTGCGACGTCAGTAAGCGATACAGATGCCCTATCAGAATCATTGTCATCCTGCTTCAGATCATTTAGTTTTTTCAGAAGCAGATTCGTCTCAACACCCTGCATTTTCGCCGCAGTTTCTATCGTATCTGACATATCGGCGCCGCAGCCGAGCTTCATGTCAAAGGATCTGAGAACTTCGACAGCGCCCGGATATTTCTCAAGGACTTCCCCGAGCGGCATTGCGCCATTTATAGCCATAAGAATCACTTTAGATTATCTTCTTGCCCGTTTCCTTGTCTATTATGTGTATGATATTTGCCGGGCAGCCCTCTGCAGCCTGCTTGTTGCAGTCAAGGTCGGCCTCGTCTATCTCCAGCACGTGAAGCTCGCCTTCCTTGTGCGAGCCGACAAGGTCGGCCTTGCCGTCATCCGCCATGACCCAGTGCTTGTCGGCGAGTGCCGCGCAGACGCCTGCGCCTATGCATCCGGATCTCTGGTATTCTATTCGGTATTTGCCCATAATTATCTCATCATGATTAAATTCAAAGTTTAAAAATCTACTGTTTTCAGACAGTATATCTGCATATAGGCGGCTATTAATCATCTGTATTTTTCTTGCGCATTTTCGGATAAATTTTGTCCCAGACCATCCTAAAGTCTTTTTCTAATAATTCAAGCGCTTTCGTATGGGTTTCATCTCTCATGCAATAAAAATCATCTTACAGTTATTTAAACGGCAAGGGGAAAATTACATTATGGGCATACAGCTAACGCCCCTGGCAAAAGGAAGGCGGATAGAAATAAGCGAGCTTTCGGGAAGGATCATTGCAGTTGATGCCCTGAACTGGATTTATCAATTCCTGTCAATAATACGGCAAAGAGATGGACAGCCATTGATGGATTCTTCCGGCAATATTACTTCCCATCTCTCAGGGATATTTTACCGCTCCCTGAATCTTATGGAAGCCGGAGTAAAGCTTGTCTATGTTTTTGACGGCAAACCACCTAAATTGAAGGAAAAAACCGCAGAACTGCGTCGGGAAGCAAGAAAAGAAGCTGCTGAGAAATGGCAAGCTGCAAGGGAACGCGGAGATGACGAAGAAGCAAAAAAGTACGCAATGCGTTCTTCAGTCATAACGAATCAGATGCTTGAGGAATCTCGTTTGCTGCTTGACGCTATGGGAATTCCTTGGATAATCGCTCCTTCTGAAGGTGAAGCTCTTTGTTCTGTCATGGTTGCCAAGGGTGATGCATATGCCGCGGCAACGCAGGACTATGATGCTTTCCTTTTCGGGTGCTCGCGGGTCGTAAGGAACCTCTCGATCTCAAACAATAAGCGCAACATATTTCCGGAGATGCTGACGGTCAAGGACTTGACAGAATCACTGGGCATAACGCGGGAGCAACTTATCTTATTAGGCATCCTTGTTGGGACAGACTATAACCCAGGGGGAATTAACGGCATAGGCCCGAAGAAGGCATTGGCGCTAGTGAAAAAACATCCGACACTCAATGAGATTCTTCCTAACATCCAATGGCCGTTTGAAGTACCTATGCAGGAAATATTTGACTTCTTCTACACGCCCATAGAAGCCGCTTACGAGATAAAATTCAAGCCCCTTGACACTGAAAACGTCAAAGAGATACTGTGTAACCGGCATGAGTTTTCTATTGAACGCATAGAGAGCGGTCTTGCAAGAATCCAGGAAACAAAGGCCGCCGGCCAGAAATCATTGAATAAGTGGTTTTAGATAATTGATACAAATATATATG
This sequence comes from Candidatus Aenigmatarchaeota archaeon, assembly GCA_018304585.1. Classification (GTDB taxonomy): domain Archaea; phylum Aenigmatarchaeota; class Aenigmatarchaeia; order GW2011-AR5; family GW2011-AR5; genus JACQID01. The sequence goes on from JAGVVY010000030.1 coordinate 67,991, forward strand.
AGTTAGCAACCGCATCTAGCTAGGCACTGTTTAGAAAATTCCGGACCTTCTGCGATTCCAGAAATAGTGCAAAGTTCTCCAAGCGTAACAGGAGCTGGCTCCTCCTCTCCTGCTTTTGTATATGTGACTCGCGCACTGACTAGAGAAACTTCCGCGCAATTATAAGTTGTTCTTGCAATATCACAGGCGTTTGCTATCGCAGTGCTAAGGGGTATCTGGCTAGTGGGCTGAAAACCACCTACGAAAAAGCCCGCGATGACCATCATTACAAGGACAGCTATCGCAACGACGACAATAGTGTTTATCGGCAGTGAAACGCCCTTCATGTTTTCATATTGGGGCTGGGATTATATAAAGATTCATTCTTCAGCAGAAGGCGGGCAGAATGCAGCGCAACATATTCGGGCGCAAGCCGCGTCGAGTTCTGTCGAGCCGGCACATTCCGAAACGCTTGCAGTCCGGCAAGCCGAGACCAGCGCCCTTCCTTTTTCTATCTGGGCGGCGGTTGCCTCAGCAGCGCCGTCGCCGGCCGGCACCGTGAAGAATTCGCTGTTTTGTTCTTCCTTGCATTGCGTCTTGGCCGCGTATTCGCCGCACACGCTTGCTATCGTCTGCCGCGCCTTTAGCTCCTCAGTCGCGGGAGTGAAAGAGCCGAAGAAAAACAGCAGCACCGCCACAAGGACAATGATGGACAGTATGACTATAACAATCGTTTCTACCGGCAGTGCCGAACCTTTCATTTTCATAATTGATACCTAAGCTATATATTCCTTCATGCGCCGCCCTGACATTCGTATCCTATCCGCGTGGCGGTGCATTCGGGGTTGGCGCATATTTCAATCTCTGCCCATGTCCCGCCGAATGCCTGGCAGCAAGTCTGGCTGCCCTCCTTTTCCGGGCGGTCGCAGAAATACGAGCCGGTGCAGGCATAGTTGCCATAAACTCCGCCGCTTACCGTGTTTTCCCCTATGCCCGTCAAGGGCGTGCCGCACGTGAATATTTGCCCGCCAGAGCATACGGTGTCGCCGAAGCGGGCTATGTTATATCGCCCTGCCCGCGATGCGCAATTGAGCGCAGTTGCTGCGCCTGCGGATCTTACGGGAAGCGTGAAGTGCGCTTCCACGAACCGTGTATCGTCAAAATGCCGGTTGAGGCTGCTTTTATCCGTTGCGACAGAATCGACGGCATAACGAAGATCGATGCCTTTCTTTCCTTCCGATGCTTCTATTGACGTAGAGATGCTTTCTACGTTTGCATCGACGTTTCCGCCGGACAGCCTTGCAACTGCTGAAATTATCCTGTTGCGCACGTCATCTTCGTAGGCTATTGAACTCATATCGGATGTTGAATATTGGCGCGCTGTGACTGTTTCGGTTATTGTGCGCTCAATGGCATTGCCCTTCTCTATCATGAGCGGGAGAAGCACGGCGACTGAATACTCCCTCAAGAAAGATGCCCGTGCGCTTGACTCAAAGAAATTTATTCCTATCTTGCCTTTAGCACGGAGATTGACTCTGTTATCTAGTATCTCAAACTCCGGATCTATCCCGTTTAAGTTGAGAACAATCCTGTTTATGTCAAGGCTCCTGTCAGGAAGCAGGCTCCTGGCATTCTGCGACAGGCGTTCTTGCGCGAATTCCTTCGTGATGCCGGACTTCCAGTCCCAGCCTGAGGATTCCTTGGCAAGCAAGAACACGGATTCAGGGGCGGCGATTTTCCAGAACGTATCAAGGCTTCTGTTTGCGGCCCAGTAGGCGTTGTTTACGGTGTAAAGCTTTGCTTCTTCCTGCGCCATGAATATCTGCCGCCCGGTGGACGTTAATATGAACACTACAAGTATTACGGAAAATCCAACGACCATGATGGTCATGAACAGGGACTGTATCATCCCTCCCTGGCCTTTCAGTTCAGTCACTGGTCGTCACCTTTACATAACCCGTCCTGTCCTTGTAGAACATCGGTATCTTGGCCTCGGCAATCTTGCCCTGAATCTCCAGCACTTCAGGATCGATGGAACAGCAATAAGGGGCCTTGCCGTTGTTCGCAAGCTTGCATGCGTCTTCATACTCAGGCAACCGTATCGTGCTTCCGCATCCTCCGCCGGAACATATGCCCTTTTCAAGCGGGCCGCATTTTACAACCCCGATTCTTTCCTTTTCAGGGCGGTCATATTTTACATCAAGCCACTTGTTGTAATCTTCTTCGCTCGCAGCGGTGCAGCAGACCTTCCGCGCTTCTGCAAAGGAACGGCTGCAGGAGTTCGAGCCGCCTTCTATCTCCACCTTGCCGGCATTGCAACTTCCCATAAGAACGCCGCCGCTGAACCCGCCGGAAACTTCCTGAACGCAAACGCCCTGCAGGCCGCTGCCGCATTTCTGAAGGCTGCCGGACTGAAGGATCGGCATATCTTCCCCGTCGGTCTCAAGGCTTATCTCATAATAGTTCAGGTCATATTCTCCCAGGAATCTTGACATCTCTATTCCGAGCCTTTCTTTCTTTGCAGGATCCATCCCCCCCCGAATGAAAGCCTCGTACATATGGGTCATTATAGGTTTCCCTTCAACCGTGGCGTTCGTAAGTATGCTCGCAACCGTGTAAGGCGTGTTTATCACGTCCAGATAATTTACTGCGTATACTGCCTGGCCCGGATTCAGCGGGCAGAACGGCAATTCAACGCATATGAGCATGAACAACAGAACTATGAGAGATATCACTATAGCTATAATCAAGATTTTCGTCCCAAGAACGCTGTCTATGAATCCTTTCTGCATTTTACAGCCCCTTGTCTATGCAAAGATAAATTTGCCCGATCTCTTCGCGGGTTTCTGCGACCTTGCTCTCGTAATCGCCGCACTCGGCGTTGTCAGCTTCAAGCGTTTCTCCTTTCCGCAGGGGCACGGCCTTGAGCGCGAACTGCGGCGATGCATACGTCACTATGTGAGCGTCAAGCGAATAGTAAAAGTCGTCAGGAAGCCTGAATGAATCAAACGGCAGCGCATCGTCAATGGTGCGGCATCCCCGCGTTTCCTCCCTGCCGTCTTCTGCTTTAATGTAGCAAAGCTGGCCGGATTCTTTTTTCAAATATAAATTGCAATATTCGCCTCTTATCCGTGAGCCCGCAAGTCCCGGCACGGCGGTTTCTTGGGTCTCTACGCACGCAATCGAAGTAGCCAGCGTTTGCGCCTGGCCCGTTGCATAAGCTTCTGCAAGCATGCACGATACATCCGTGAGCCATGTTCTATAGACCTTTATAGTGAGCTTTGCAGGGCCCGTATATTCGCCGCGCCTGACTGCAACTGCAAATTCTTTTTCGGCATCGTTCGAGTATTCTTTGCTTACATCCGACGGTTCAAACCCAAATTCCCATGCGTTTCCTCCGTCGGCATTTTTTATTTTGGGATCAAGGCTTTCTATTTTCATGTGATATGCCATGCTGCAGTGGCGGCCTATAGGCTCTTGCAGCGGACTTGCCATATATTCATCGAGTTTTTCGGCGAGGAATATCCCCCTCTGCTCGGTAGCGGGACCGGATAGCAGCGTGTTTCCTATCTCACGCGAGGCCTTCTGCGTGAAATCGAGTCCTGTAGTCGTGTACACGTTGGTCATAAACAGTACCATAGCTACTATGAAAATGCCGAATGCTACCATACGAATGACTGCAAGAATCTCATCGGGAACTGGAAATTCTTCTGACAAATTATCAGCCTCTCACAATTATTATGTTTTCATTTCTTTCAAATACAATTTGGTCGTGCTCGGAGCAGTCAAATCTTGCAGGCACGACGGCGGCTGCATACTGTATCGTTCCGACAGACGCCTTGGCTTCTTTTTCTCCGGGACTAAGCGTCATAGTTACGCGGTCGCCCAAGGTAAGGATGCATTCCTTGTCCGGAAGCTCATACGAATGGCTCGTGCCCGGAGGCGATTGCTGCATTATGTTAATAATTCCGGATATTTCCGAGGCGTATCTTTCCGCAGAGAGCTGCCCTGCCTGGGCCGCGCCCTGATATAGCGGGCTGTATGCCGCGATTATGACTATGGCGGTCACCAGAAGCAGGATAGTAAAGAACATCATCATGCCTTTCATGACGATACTTGTCCTGATGCTCTAATATCCTTTAGCGCGGGGCGCTCCACGGCCACTGCCATGTCACGCCGCCCGCTTTGCCCCTGATCCTGTCCCATATCGCGGCGATCTCCGAGGGCTTGACCGTCGGTACCGTGTAAATGAAAATGTTCTTCTCGACAGCTATTACATTGTCCTTGACAGGCGTTGGGCGGTCGTTTATCGCGGGGGTTTCCGGTATAAAGCCGAAGGGAGGGTTGTATGTGTAGCAGCCCCCGTTCTGCCTCTCCTGTGTTTCCACGATGACGCAACTGGGGGGCTTTTCATTCGCCGCCTCATCAGCGGCTTTTTCGCGCTTCATGCCGTCCATGCATATATAACTATAATCGGAATTTTCCTGCGACCTGTAGAACTTCTCGCCGTCATATGAATAAAGCGGGTATTTTGCATATTTGTCGCAAGTGCATTCCCCCACGCGCACCGTTATCTTGTCTATCTGGCAGGGGCTGTTCAGGTAAAAATTGCTTTGGTCCTTGTCATCAAGCGCATATATGTCCGCCGGAAGAACGGGCAGTACCAATCCTGCAGGGCTTGGGGTTATGATGCCTTTAATTGCATCATAAAGGCTGACGGCTTTGGCATTCAGTTCTATGTGCGCAGGAGCCGCGACTTCGGGATCGCCGGTTGCCGCTGCACAATTCTTGAGAGGCAGCGTGTACACGGCCGCAGGCGTCTTTACGCAAAGCGAACCTGCGCCGCATGCCATATATTTGACCAGCGTCTTGTTGAAATCCGACGGGCTGTAGCTCAGAACGAATGTTCCGTCAGGATTGCGTTTTCCTGCGCCTGCGTTCTGCCTGATGCCGCCCGTTCTTGCAGGTTCCATGCTCAAAAGGTCCGTTGATTCGGGAAGTATTATGTTATTCACGGCTATTTCGTAATTTTCTATGCCGAGTTCCTGAAGCTTCGGGAGGGCTTTCGCGCGGACGTCTTCCTTGAATTGGAGAAACTGCTCGCGCGTGAATGCGTCTCCGTAATCTATCTGTGCGAATACGATTGCCTGAGGCAAACCGTCGTGCAGATACGTCTCCCAGCTCACCGCTTCGCCGATCGGGAATGCCTCGTAATATAAAAGGTACTCCGGATCGGCGTCCATCTTTATCTTTGCGGCGGCCTGCAGGGCATACGTCGTGCTTCCCTGCGGCATCCCGAATTTGGCAACTTCGACTTCCTTTCCCGGCCCGATAAAGCAGGCTTCCTCTATGGCGCTTCTGAGCTTTTCCGTGTTTGCAAACGATATCTGTTCATACGGTTTGAGGTCGGCAAACAATACTACAATGAATATTATGACTATTATAGCTACAAAGAGGCTTGTCATCGTGTTAAGTACAAGGACCGTGGTCTCGCTCATGGAAGATACCCCTTGATGATGCTCCAGAGATCTATATTGGCATTTGAAATGTAAGCCAGAAGCACTGCCAGAAGTATCAGCATTGCGGCCATTGAAACAGCAATTTCGACAGGTTTCATTTTATCTGCCTATAATTCTGAATAAGCTTGTTATCTTATCGGTAAGGAAATCCGAGTTGGGAAGGAATATGCTCATGGCCAGGCCCATCACCAATGCGATTATAAGCATAGACCAACCGGCCCTTACCAATGTTTCTATGTTCAGGGATAGCATACTCTCGCTGAATATTATGGCAATGGCGGCATTTATGCTTTCTTTGCCTGCGTTTCACGCCGGCTTGTCCCTGCATTCGTTGCCTGACCATTCGCAGTTCGCCCGTGCCCATGCGCAGCCCGTGCACTTGTCGCTCCCGGAGTCGTCGAATACGGGAGTGTAGTCTGAGCACGTCTCGGTCACCGGGCATGCAAAGCACTGCCCCCCGGATTTAGCGCCAGCAAGGAATGACCTTTCATAGTAACATACATCGTAAGGCGGTTCTATGCTATTGCACTGCATTTCGTCCCTTGCATCCTCGCATACAACACTCCCAGCGCATGTTCCTTGCAGCATGAGGCCTATACTTGCAGAATTTAGGTAGCTCTCAGGGCATTGATCCAAAAGATAGGACGAGTCCGCGATTTTATTTGTCCCTTCTTCCACTATGATATTTTCAGTTCCTATCTTCCTCTTTATGCAGTCGCTGTTTCTCCATGCCGTCAGCCGAACGAACGCGGTCCTGTCGTCTATCTCCTGCACTTCGTCATGGAGCTCTGCATAGAGATCTGCGGACAGAAAAGGCTCCCCTTCAAGCGAAAGGACGCGGTTTTTTTCCGCTTTCCATTCCGGCAGCTGCCCCAATACCATGAGATTTTTGCGTAATTCCGCCACGACTATGAAACTCAATTCCGGGTCCTTCTGCGTGGCAAAGCCGATGCCGGGAAGGCTGATGGCATAGTCATAACTGCCGCCCATGAGTTTGCAGGACAGAGGGGCGCGCTCAGGGAGTTTTTCTATTGTGAGAAGGCCCGGCTCGAACGTTTTTATATACCGTTCCGCTTCGGCTTCGGATTCATTCTTGTATTCGTTTATCACCATCATGATGACCATCATAGCCGTGAAAATTAGTACAACCATGAGCAAAGTTCGTTTCATGTCTTCCATTCAAGCCACCTCAAGGAGCCCTTTTTCCGCATCATACCGTCCCAGAAACGCGTTATAACATTCCGGGCGCGATATCAAATCGGCGTAAGTTATCGCATTTTCAACGCACGAGCCCGGGGTGCCCTTGTTCCAGAAGCTAATGTGCACGGTTTCTGATATCTCCCCGCCGCCTCCGCCCTTTACGATCATCTTTGTTTCAGCGCTTTTTCCGCAGTCGATTTTTCCCAGCGATATTTCGATTTCGCCATTGCACAGCCCGACAATCCTGTTGCATTCCGAAGGCAGATCGCCTTCTTTGCACTCCTTGAGCTGCACGGTCTTGGCGTCATTTTCGCATAAAATGTTGAAGAACGCTATGCATTCGCCTGCAATAAGGAATTTTTTCCTAAGTTCCGAAAGCTTAATCTGGTAGCTTCCCGTATCTTTCAGCACGACAGATTCTTCAGGAGCCATAATCCCTTCAAATTCGTTTGACCGCAAATCGCGTATAGGAGGCTCGTTGCTGACTATATGCGCGGTCACAGTGCCCTTGAATTCGGCGCTTTCGGGCGTAAAGGTAAAATAGTCGTTGCCTGTTTCGCTGACAAGCATCTTAGCGCTTTTCCCTTTGAATTCTACGACAGGGACTGCATCAATTCTGGCTGCAGTTTCCTCGTTGATTTTGCGTGAATATTTTGCTATAATATCCATGGAAATCGAATATTCATGGCCTGAGCCTAATTTTCTGTAGGTTATGTCAGGTTCGGACGCAAATGCCACGACTATGTCGTTATCGCTGTTTGTATCTGCAGCGGCCTTCTTGACGTTGGAGGGAAAGATGTACAGCATCAGCATGAAAGCCACGAAAATGAGTATTACTGACAGAATAACTTCCCTCGGGACGACAATCATATATCATGCACTTCAGAACGGAATTCCTATGGCCGCGAGAAAGTTTGATTTATCAAGCGCTCCGGAAAGCACCATGAATACTATCGCGGCGCCTACCAAAAAAATAATCAATACGGGCATCATCTCCATGACGAGCGAACTTATGCCCTTTTTGGCCGTCATAAGAACCTCCCGAATATCCATCCCGCGATGCCCACAAGTATAAGCCCCGTTATAAGAAATATAAAGATTTTAAGAAGCAGGGTCATGTCAAAGGATGCTTTCATGCTTATCTATTGGCGTTAGAACGGATAAAGATTCCGCTGCAACCATTAAAACTTTCCCGTTCAAAGAAAACCATGGTACTGCCACTCTTAGCACAGTCCCTCTGGTTCATACTTCCGGCGTATTCCGCCAATGCGTTTCCCGTGATCGCCAAAGGCAAGCATCCCCTTGATATGGGGCGCACGTTCATGGGAAACCGTCTTCTGGGCGACGGAAAGACGCTCGAAGGCTCGGTCACGGGCATCGCGTTCGGCACGCTCGCAGGGACGCTTCAAGTTTTTGCCCAGCCGTATATGCCGGCAAATTTCGTGTTCATGACGACAGAACTCGCTTTCGTGCTGAGCTTTGGCGCGATACTCGGGGACATAGTCGGCGCCTTCATCAAGAGGCGCATTGGCATACCGCGCGGAGGGTCGGCGCCGCTGCTTGACCAGCTGGATTTCCTTGCAATGGCCCTGCTTCTCAGCGCGCCGCTGCAGGCTCTGGACGGCTCCGTGTATGCGGCGTTGATTATAATGACGCCTATAGTGCATCTTTCCGCCAACAGGCTTGGTCATTACCTGAAGCTGAAGGAAGTGCCGTGGTAAGTTTCAATCGCCTTGCATGTGATTTCATTCATAAAATACCTGAAGCTGAAGGAAGTGCCGTGGCAAGTCAGTGCAGCAGGCCTGCAACAGCGTCTATGCCCAGAACTGTCGCATATGCCAATATCAGGTAGCGCATGACTTTTCCGGACAGCGTGGCGATAAAGAATTTCCTTGCGTCGTATTTTATCGCGCCGCAGAACAGCCCCATCACGTCAAAAGGCAGGGGCAGGGCGGAGAATGCGAATATGATCGCAACGCCGTTGTATCTGGCAAACCAGTTCTTCAGCCGTTCAAACCATGCGTTCAAGTCCTTTTTCGCCTTGCCTGAAAGCTTCCTGCCGCCAAGGCCGATGCCGTAGCTTGTCATCTCCCCGACGGCTGAGCCTGCGCCTGCCACGACGCCTACAAGGAAGGGATTGAGGGTAGTGGCAGCAATGGGAATTACGAGATATCCCGGCAGCGGAAGAAATATCGTGGCGCTGGATATGGCCGATACGAGGAAGAGCCCCAGATATCCGAATTGCTCAAGAAGCGCGAGCGCAAGGCCTTCCATTCGGATAATTTGCCGGCGAACTTAAAAAGGTTCTGCGATATTTAGGGTTATGCTGGCAGGCAAAAGGGACAAATTCGCCTTCCTTGAAAAGGCCTTGGGGCCCGCGTTTTCGTTCCTGCCGGCAAACGCGTGGACTCTTATTGCGGTTCTCTTCTCCGCAGGCACGGCATATTTTCTTGCCACGCAGCAGTTCCTCTATGCAGGCGCGGCCCTGTCGGTGACGGGCCTTCTTGACATGGTTGACGGCGCTGTCGCAAGAGCCACGAAAAAAGCCGGGCCGAAAGGAGCCTACCTGGATACGATTGCCGACAGATACGCGGAAGGGATAATAATATTCGGCCTTCTGCTGTCGGGTCTTCCTTCAATAGCCCTGCCTGCATACTACTGGATATTCATTTACTTCTTCGGTGGGTCTCTGACGACGTACGCTAAAGCGGCGTTCAAGGAAAAGACAGGCAAAGATTTAGGGGGCGGGCTTGTTGAAAGGGCAGAGAGGCTTGTTCTTCTTGCTATAGGCGTCTTCATGGCAGCTATTAATCCGGACTATCTCATGTATATTATCATGCTCCTTGCGGTTCTGACTAACCTGACAGCCGTTCAGAGGATAATGGCAGGGCTTAAAAATGTATAAACAAGTAATTATCATAAGAACAGACCTTAAAATGGGCAAAGGCAAACTAGCCGCCCAGTCTTCTCATGCATCTTATTCTTCAGCAAAAAAAGCGGCAAAGAAGATGCTGGATGCATGGGAGAATGAAGGCCAGAAAAAAATAGTTCTCAAAGTTGCAAGCGAGAAAGAATTGCTTGACCTGGAAAAGAGATGCGCCAAAGCCGGAATTCCGTGCGCGTTGATCATGGATGCCGGCAAAACCCAGCTTGAACCGGGTACTGTAACTGCTTTGGGAATAGGGCCTGAAAGGGATGATAAAATTGACCAAATCACAGGAAACCTTGCGTTACTTGGGTGAGTCGCCCGGAACAGGCGGACAGGTCAAAAGTCCTGAAGATTTTATCGTGGAAGAGATTGTCGAGCCGAAGTTCTTGCGCAAATATCGCATCTTAGGCGGCAAAGTGCAGCCCATAGAGGGAAGGTATACATTGGCAATAATGAGAAAGAAGCTCCTTACGACCGAGCAGGCCGTGAAAAGGCTGGCCTCGCATCTTAAGGCCGACGTAGGCTATGCAGGCCTGAAAGACAAGTTCGCGGTCACTTCGCAATACGTGACATTCCCTTCAAATTACGAGCCGCTTCTTCAGACGTTCCATGACGATTCCGTGAGCGTCGAAAAAATCGGGCGCACTGACCGGCAGATAAGCCCCGGCGACCTTTCAGGCAACCGGTTCACGATAACCCTGCACGGCGCAAAGCCGACCAGGATACTGGAAGAGCTTCAGGCCTTCCCAAATTATTTCGGGCCGCAGCGTTTCGGCGCCGGCGGGAGGAACGCAGAGATAGGGCGGCTCATAGTGCGGAGGCGTTTTGACGAGGCGTTAAAAGAAATAAATGATATGTATAAAACGCGGTTCGCCGGCATAAGGAAGGTCGACAAGAAGCGCCTGAAGTTCTTTGTGCACGCATACCAGAGCCTTCTCTTCAACGAAATGCTTGCTTCGGGCAAGGCGGCAGTGATTCCGGGCTATTCGTTTGTGCCGCCGTTTGTAAGGAAAAAAGAGGGCGTTCAGGAACAGGACTTCAAGATACGGGAACTGTCCATGTCTTTTCGGGGAGGGTCAAGAGATCTGTTCGTCCAGCCGAACATAGAGCATTCGTATGCAAACAAGAAGTTGACGCTCAAGTTCACGTTGCCCAAAGGCGCATACGCCACGTCAATACTGCGCGAGATAACAAAGAGCGGAGATTTCATACGCAGAACGAAGGATTGAAACTTCGGGCAATGCCGTTGGATTCTTCGTCGCCGACAGCGCTTCGGGCCGTGGTATGGCGTGAACATCGCGTTATATTCAAAAACTTGCTGTGCCGTCAGGTAAAGGTTAAATAGGTGGGTCTGATACTTTAATCAGTGTTGTCATGGAACTCCATATTCTATTGATATATATTCTGGCGTATGTAGGCCTTTTCACAACGTCTTTCTACGCGCTTAGCATGGCTTCGTATTACAGGAAAAAAGACAACCCGTCCGAAGCCGAAGACAAGAGCGTCAGCATCGTCATTCCTGCGCACAACGAAGAGAAGGACATCGCAAAAACCATAAAATCCGCCATGGGGATAAATTATCCGAAGGGCAAACTGGAGGTCATAGTCGTGGACGACGGCAGCACCGATTCCACGTATGCGATAGCCAAGTCCTTTCCAATAGCCGTTTTCACGAAAAAAAGGGGTGGCAAGGGCGCAGCGCTGAACTACGGCATCGGGCAAGCCAAAAATGAAATAATAATAACGATGGATGCCGACACCATAGCAGAGCC
>JAGVVY010000031.1 GCA_018304585.1 Candidatus Aenigmatarchaeota archaeon
TCGCTGTCGGCTGGCCCTCTCCTGGCTGCGCAGCAGCAGCCAAGGGTGACGGAGTTCACGTATTAAAAGGGCACCTTAGTTGGGTTCAGAACGGCGCGAGCCAGTTTGGTCTATATCTGCTAGAGGTGTTGCTGCCTGAGAGGAAGGAAGGATAAGTACGAAAGGAACATCCTTCCGTGGCCACTTGTTCACCAGCTGTCCGACAGGGCAAGCTGGGTAGCTACGCCATACGCTGATAAGGCCTGAAAGCATCTAAGGCCTAAGCAGCTCTCAAAAATAGGCAGTAGGCAACCGGCAAGACTACCGGTCATGGAAGCGGGATGTACGCACGAAGCTTCGGCGACGTGTTCAGTCCACGCTCTCCTACGCCAATGCTAGCCTTTAAAACGGAAAAGTTGCGGCTTTTTCGTCCCGCTTGGCGGGATTTCGGGCCTGTGGTCGCCTAATCTTTTTATTTTGACGAATAGCTTTCCTTTTGCATCGCAGCGAATAGAAATCGTTATATATAATAATATAACGCTAATAGTAGATGGCGTAAAGTTATCCGGCAGAAATGGGGATCTGCCTGATGCCATCTGCGCATACAAAACGGGGTGTGGTTATGAAAACCATTGGCGAAAATTCAAAGAGTCTGCACAATTGCGGCAACGGCTTCAGGGGCCACATAGTCAAGGCCCGGGGAGTCAGCTTCTGCGGTTTCTGTGGGAAAGAATTCGGGCTGTAAAATTAGAGAAACGAGTGCATCTTTCTATTCATATTTAGATTGCCTGTTCCACAGGAAATAGCGGTTCAGAACGCCTGACAGATTCTGCTACGCAATCAACTCACGTTAAGGATTAACCGATTCAAGCCCCTGTCCGTATGTTTCCCATTTATCAATAAAATCCTCCTCTATCAGGAACGCATGTCCTGCTGTCTTCCTGCACAAAAACGGTGAACTCCGGATGTTCCAGTATAATTGAACAAGGCGGGTTTTCGCATTTTTGTATTCCTCCCCATGCATAATCAACAACCCACCAGATTTCATCCGTTTCATTCAGTTGAAACAAATCCCGGTAAGAATCATCGTCCAAATACCACTCATTCATTTCTTCCGGAGTCAGTTTTCTCAAATTATATGCGTGCTCTAAGGTTGCGGCAGGATTATCCTTCTTCCATTCTTGGACTTCCTTAGTGCCGTCGCAAATGGGAACTATTGCTGCTATGCCGTATTCACACGTTTCCGCATCGTTCCAGGGGCAGACCGCTTCATACAAATTGGCTCCGGGATCTATTTGGGAAATGCATCCGGATAAAAAAATAACAACCGACAACAAAAAGATTGAATTCCCCATTTCTTATTTTGTCATTCGTGTTTATTTAACGGTATGCCGAATGGCGGCTTTGTTTAAATAATCCCTTACAGCCACAACAGGTTGTGCTATAGGTTTATCAAAACGCAACATCTTGTGTGAGAAAACCATTTATTAAACAAAGCTACCGCTAACATAAGAAATAAATACCGGCCCAAGCAATCTTACTAAGATAGTTATGCTTGAGTACCTGCAGCCGGCCCAGATTACGTTCCTGATTGTAACGGCGCTTTCCGTGCTTTGTGGCCTTGTGATAGGGGCAGAGCGCGAACTGAGGAGCAAGCCGGCAGGCATAAGCACCCATATTCTGATTTGCTTTGGAGGGGCTTTGCTCACGTTGATTTCGCAATCCATCGAGCCGAATACGCCTGCAAGAGTGGCTGCTAATATCGTTACAGGCGTGGGCTTTCTGGGCGCAGGCCTGATACTCAAGGGCAAGAACGGCTACGTGCACGGCCTTACTTCGGCTGCAAGCATATGGTGCACCGCCGCAATAGGGCTTGCAATAGGCTTTGGCTGGTATTTTGAGGCAGTTGTTTCGGCATTGGTGGCGACGCTTGTGCCAAGGATTCCGCATATCCGCGGAACCAAATCGCGCGGGAAGTGAACTGGAATTTTATTTTGCCGCACCAAAATCTTTAATACTGCATCGGAGCTATCTTATTCGGTGACCTGCCAGCAACGGCCATTGTATCCGCGGGCTCCTGTAAAAGGGAATCCGGGGAGCGGTGGAGGAAACTCTGTCCACCCGCGGCGAAAGCCGAAAGTGCATCATCCGTCGGAAGGCGGCTGCCGGAAACAGAAACGATACCCTGGCTCTGATCCGTGATGCGCCGTTCGGGGATGAAACGGTCCGGCATGCATGGGTGCAAGCGAGAAGAGATGCGAAGCCGTGCTTTGCATTGCTCAATGCTCAGACAAATGTTGCATGGCCTCCTGATGAACCCTTCATAGGGGGAAAGGCCTACAAAAGACAGGTTATGGCAGGTCACCCTCATCTTTAAGGAAGGTGATTCCACCTTCCTCCTTTATTATTTTTCCTAGCTCGTGCTCTAGGAAGTCGCGGACGTTGGGCCTTTCCATCAGCTTGTCCATTACGCTGTCCGTCAGCCTTCTTTTCTCCTCAATTTCCATTACAGTTTTCAGGTCAAGCGGCATCCAGCATTTTTGGCAAACTTTGAAAGTAGCAGGATTGAGCTTGCCGCAGCGTGGGCAGTCCTTTGGCTTTAGCGTGCCATTGTCTTTCGGCTCGACCTTTTTGATGCCATTGATTTCGAGCAGCTTGTCATCGATATCTTGGCCTGATAAATGAATGTAAACAGCAGCCATCTTGCTCGAGCCTGCCCAGCCTGCGAATTTCCGGAGCTGGGCTTCGTTGAAGCCCGACTTGGCGAGATCTGTCAAGCGAGAATGCCGGAAAAGATGAGGATGCACGTACTTCTTGATCTCTGCCCTAGTTGCTATGATAAGTATTCTGTGCTGTATGCCTACCTGTGACATAGGCTTTCCAAAGTTCTTGCGGCCAACAGAAACCCAGAGATGAGCGTCTGGATCGTCCCGGTGCGGATGGTTGTTAAGCCATTCTTTCAGGTCAGGCGACGAATTGATGAGCCTTACCCTTCTTTGGCCTGTCTTGCCATCTACCATTAATATTGCGCCGTGCTCGTCAAATGTGCAGTGCTTTATCCTCAGGCTAAGCATCTCGCCTAAGCGGCACGCTGAATCGTAAAGCACAAGGACAAATGCACGATCTCTTACGCTATCGCATGCCTCAGCCATTTTCTTGATTTCCTCTTTTGTAAGCAGCTCCTCAGGAAGCTTGTATTTGTTATTCCTGTTCTCCTTTATCCAGCTCACGATTTCAGGGTACTCACCATTGTTGAGAAACTTGAAAAATTTCTTAATGGAGAGCTTTGCTAATTCCATTGTGCGATCGCCGCTCCCGTTTCGCAGGCTTTCGAACAAGGTTACGATATCTTCTTTTGTTATCTCGCTGAAAGGCTTGCTGATTTTCCTTACAAGATAATAGATTGATTTCATATAGCACAAGCGCGTAGCAGGCCTCAAGCCGTTTATGTAGCACTGCGTATCAAAATCCATGATAGCCTTTTCATTCTCCTGCGGAATGCCTAATTTCACTATCCTTTGCTTCAGGCTCTCCAGGCTGCGCTCAACTGAATCCATGTAGTCACCTGCCTTGGGCGTACGGGTGATGCTGAGTTTTATAAAGCTTGCCTTCATGCTCGGCTTTCGCCCTTTCTACCATTTTCATTAGCTCCTCACACCAGAGTGGCAAAGCTTTTTTCACGCCATTCATAGAAGCCACTCTCTCTGTATCTCTCTTGCCAAAGCACGAGAAGAACTGATGAAAGAAAAAGAATTTCTACAAAAAATCGCCACTTCGGTTATGTAGGTTAGTATGTTATATGTTATGTATGTATTATGTGGTTGAGAGAGTGAGAGATAGAGAGGCTTCATACATGACCAGCCTCTCTCAGCTCTTCAATCATCTGCTTTATGGTTTCTATTCTGTATCCTATCTGCAAGGAAAACAGTGCTGCAATCTTGTTTTCCTCCATGTCAGGATTGTCCTTGAACATCTTCAGCAGCCTTAGCTTGTCCTGCCGACGCTTCTCAACGAAGTAGTTGTTAGGCATTATTCTCATCCCCTGCTTCGTGGATCTTGATAATGCTGGCCCGCCTGATATAGAAATCCTTGTTGAGCGTTTGGAGAACCAGCACCTCGGGATCGAAGTTTACAAGGGTGCCTCGCAGAACTCGTATCTTTCCGCCGTCGTCGAATAGCACTTTCACAAACTTTCCCTTTAACGGTGCGAACACGTCTGACATCTGCGATCACCTTTTATCTTTCTTCGCACAAGTAAGATTCGGGATGGATATATCCTTTTGAAGTCCGAGTCCCGCCCTGTTCGTGATAGTGATTGTTATGGGAAAGAAGTCAATGCAGCAATCTATAGGGAACCATCTGCGCGTTCTTGCACTCCTGAGGGATGAAGGCCCTAAGTCTGCCGTAGAAATTTACAAGTCTATGAAAATACGCCGAAACACGCTCTACGATCTTCTGGATAGGATAGTTAACACGAAATGGGCGATCATAATAAAAGACGGGCCCAACGAAGGCAAGTACGCATTCTACTGGTACAAGGACCTTGAATGGGAAATAGAGAAAGCGCTCAAGGCAAAATACCCTGATATGATAAAGAAAGGCTTCGTGCGCGGCAATACAGACTTCTTTATAGCTCACGAGGTCGGCGTTGTTAATAATGAGAAGTTCAAGCATGCTTATGGTACTGTCGTTGAAAGGTTAGGCTTGCAGAAGATCAGTTAGTTTCTATCAACCATGCATAGAATTATCGCTGCGAATTCCGGAAGTGACCAGATTACCGTCTTTCAATACTCAATCCTTTGCTTGCTGCTAATCCTAAAAGCCTAGACAGCTCTTGTTCGAATTCCTTTGAGACGTCGCTCGCACCGCTTTTTGCATGGGCGATTTCATGCAGCAGTGTTCCGGCGTATAGCTCTAGATTCTTTAACTGGTCTCTCTTTATTACTATCCTGTTGTTTTGCTCTTCCCATACACCTGCAGCTTCTCTATAACCCATCGTTTCAAGTCTCATAGTTTCAGAAATCAATATTTTCTTGACACTCCTCGGCGCACCACCAACAATTTCTAAAATTTTCTTTGTCCTACTGAACACTTCCCGTTCTTTTGAAGATAAATTTTTTTCATTTACGAATTTGAATTCAAAACTTTCATCCCATTCAGATTTATACTCTTCAAGATCACGTATAGGATTTCCTTTAAGATCTGTAAGTCCCCGAATTTTTGATTTTATATTGTCTGGAATAGTTACAATTTTGAAGCCATCATCTACTGCTCTATCAGCCATATCCTTTGCATAAACAAGTTCACTTGGAGTTAAGAATATTACCTTTTCATTAGCATTGAGGAGTTTGCACGCGTGAACAGCAACGTCTGTCCATTTTAATTCATCGCTAAGAAGCCCTGTTTCGTATTCTTTTAAGTTGTCCACGAGAAACATAGCGACATTTTTATCTCGGCATAATAAAAGTATAGCCTTTACCCTATCTGTATATGCCGTCCTGCCTACATGTGTTCTTTCCCTGTTAAGGGCTTTGCGCATGACCCTCGTTAAAGAAGTTATGTTATAAGAAAAAAGGAAATTCTCTTCCTCTGCAACTCGAAGGCCATTTATGTATATTTTGGCAGTGTTGCTGCTCTTTTTTAAGACTTCTCCAAATTCAGTTTTCTCGAGAAGCTCCTCTCCAGAGAACTTCAAAAAGAAGCTTTTAGCCTTATCTATGTCATCCTTCTTGCAGCCTCCAAGAATGAATTCAGTTCCAATAATCTTTTTTTCTGTCGGGTCATTTATGAGAGCATGCAATGTTGTGATATCTTCAAATCCGTGCTTAGATGATTTTCCTATTGTAATGTCACCATATTTTGATTTTATCAAGACACGCACTTTATGCCTGTCAAACGTTGCAAGTGCATCTTTTAACCCTACTCCGAATTTCCCAATGACAAGATGCGATTTTTTTAATTTCTCTTCATTCTCATTCTGCGTTAAATGCTCATATTTTATTCCTCTTCCAAAATCACGTATATGCCAGACTCCTTTGCCATCCTTGAAAATTTTAATGTCGGAAGTTTCAGTCAACAATTGCTCGTCTAAGGCATTAGAAATAATTTCCCTGATAGCATGATATACTTCCCAGTCCTCAAGAACTTTCTCTATATTTAGATCAAATTTTTTTGTATCCATACTTCAAACCTTATACTTCAATAACATTTTCTGCAAAATTCTTGAACTCTTTGTGGTATGGTCTATGTGATATTAAGATTATTTGCTTATTTTTTGCAAGTTGCTTTATGATATCAATTGTTTTGATTAATCGTGTGTCGTCAAAATTGTGAAATGGATCGTCCAAGATAAGTGGAATGCCTCTGTTGCCACTGAGTAAGTCCGACATTACAGATCTTAATGCGAAGTATAGTTGGTCTCTAGCACCTTGGCTTAAATAAAAAATATCTACAAACTCTTTTATTTCAGGCGCTTTGATTTTAACATCTAGTGTATCTTCTGATATTTTAAGATCGGCATATCGACCATTTGTTATCTCTTTTAAAATAGGTTTTGAATTAGATACAATAGATGGGGTGAATTTCTGATGAACTTTAGATTCCGCAATTTCAAGATATTTAACGGCTATTCTATATTCTTCAATCCGTCTCTTTAGATCATGTGTTCTTTCTTCTATAGCATCTAATTTTTCCTTTATCTCCTCTGGGCTCTCGACGAGAGAAGTGGTAGTTTTGATAGTTGCATGTAATTCCACTTTCTTTGATTTTAGGGAATCTACCTCTTTTTCTAATTCATCCAATTCATCGAAATCATTTATTGTAAACTTAACAAGCTTGTACTCATCTAGTCGGCTTTCTAAGACAGCCTTTTTGTTTATCAAATCCTTTTTCTCTTTTTGATACTTTCTAAGTTTCTCATCACTCCTCTGAATTGGTTTTGTTTTCTTTTCTTTTTTGCGTAACAGTACTATACCATAAATTATCATTGGTATACCGATTAATGCCCCGATACCTGTTAATGAAATAAGAACTCCAATTATAATTAGCCCGTATCCGATAGTTTTGTTTGAAGCCATTGGTTGTGATTCAACTTTTTCTTCTGATAGTGTTTGAATCAGTTCCTCAGCCTTTTCTATTTGCTTGTCTATGTGATCCATGTCACTAAGCAGCTTTTCCTTCTCGTCAAAAAGTTTCTTATTCTTTTTTAATTTCTCTAATTCTTTTGCTTTATCAGAAAGTCTTTTGTTTGTAGTTTCAAATTCTCCACTGTCCTTAACCACAGTTTCTTTTGTTTCCTCTGCTGATTCAAGACGCTCTTTTAATTCATCACGTTCTGTACCAAAATCATCAATTTCCTTTGTGCAATCTTTTACAGCCTTCCGTATTTTTGCCAGAGCTTTAGTTGCAGATGCTTCTGACCTGCCAGCAAATACTTCCTCGATCATGTCTTTTATTTTGTTTCTTACAGAATTGTCCTCTAGAATAGCCATTTGTGATTGCCTAATAAAAGCTGTATTTTCAAAAACTTTTTTGTCGTCGAAACCAAAGTGCTCTTTTAGAAGCGGGTCTATATTCTTGTCAACAGTGGCAATCTCCTTGAACTTACCTTTTTCTAATGATTCTAACTTTCTCTTTGATGATTTGTAGTCACACGTTATTCTGAAAACATGACTCTTACTTCTACTTACTTTGTATGTTAGAGCGACTCTACATATTTTATCATTTTTCCAACATATGAATGGCTGAATTTGATTTTTTGTATACTTGAATATTGAAGCCATTATAGCTTCTAACATGGTGCTTTTTCCGGTTTCATTCAAACCTGTTATGAAGTTTATCTGCTTATCAAACTTTATCGTAGTATAGGAAGCAAATTTTCCAAAGCCTTCCATTTCAAGTTTCAACAATTCAACCATAACTATCACATTTTCTTATCTAAATAGCCCACTCCAGTTCTCAATGCGTTTTCTAGTATCTTTTTTCTATCAGCATCCTTCTCTTTTATAATTTCCTGCCTAACCAGTCGGATAAAATGTCCTCTGATTGTTTCGTCTTGGGCTAAGTTTTCAGGCAGATGAATGCTATCAACAACTTTCAGAAAGAAATATTTTTGATCAAACTCTTTCATCAACAAATCTATGTCTAGATTTAGCTCTAGTGACGGGCTACCCTTCATGATCAGCCTGAGTATTTTATTTTCGCCCTTATTCTTTTCTAGTATTTTTCTAATTTCGTTATCAGTTTCAAAGTTTGTGCAGTCTACTTCTATGGTTTCAAATTCTCTCAAGTTAGTTTTTATCGGTTTTATATCAATTTTTTTATTGAAATATGAAACTAATAGGCAGAATTTATCTCCTTTATTCTTAAAAGTCAGACCTTCTGGCGTACCTGAGTAGAAACATTTCACCTTTGTTTTTATGTCTAAAAGGTCGTGGAAATGCCCCAAAGCTATGTAATCTAAGTTACTATTCTCGATATGCTCTTTGAGTATCCTTCTGTAGCCTGCCTCGGGTTCTTCGTCCCAATTTATGTTAGTAGTAGAGCCGTGTATCAATCCCACTTTGAAATTGTCTTCTTCATCTGCTTCAAAGCTTTTTAGCGGTTCTTTTGTATCGGAAGTATATGCTAGACCATAAACTGTCAATCCGTCTATCTTTTTTGGTTCCAAATTGGCACAGTCGAAGACAAACACATTAGAAGGAAATTTGTATTCGATCCAAACACTATCTTTCTTATATGGATCATGATTTCCAGTAGATACAAAGACTTGTATACCCTCTTTTTTCAGCCGTTCAAATTCGTTTATTACAAATTTAACAAAAGATTTTTGTGGGTCCATTGAATCAAAAAGATCACCCGCTATCAATAATGCTGAAACTTTTTCCTTTATACAAAGATCTATGATATTTGAAAATACATCTTGGCAGTCAATTCTGTGTAATTTAGATTTATCGCCTAGGCCTTTGAATGTCATGCCCAAATGCAAATCTGACGTATGAATTAATTTTATTGGCTTCTTCATTTTAACCCTCCTTCATAATTCATATTTTTAATGACTGTTTTCTTAAACCCTCAAGTTTGCACTTCCTCTAAAGCAGTGAGAGAAATATTTCTATTGGAATCATTGTGTAGTTTTCTTGTATTTCGAATTTTTCTGAATTTGTAACTACAATCAATCTAGGTATTTTGAATTGTTCCTTTAGGATTTCTGCCTTCTCTTTGATTTCTCTCATGCTCGGATTATTGCCATACTTGACTTCAACAGGCAAAACAATAAACTTATTTTTGAAATTGATGTACCAGGCCATGCCATCTACGATCTCCTTTTCTTTACCATCTTGGTCCAATAACATGTATCCAACATTCTTAGACAGCATTGACCTTTTCAGTACAGGTGCATGTTGCAAATGTGAAACGACTATCGACTCTGCTAGATGCTCCATTATTATGTCGTTTGCGAGCAGACCTTTGGCGGCTCTAAATATTGATGACGTGCCTCTTGAACAGAGATACGATGCTATGAATACAGATGGATCACTAATCACAAGTTTGAGCTTGTCCCGGCTAGGACTCACAATTTGCTGCTCTATGTTCACTTGGTCTGGCGAAGAGATATTTGGAAGGAAATTAAATAGACCAGAAGCTTCCAAATATTCTATGCACCGTTCTATCTGGTCTTTCTTTGGAGTTAGATTCTTTGGTACAATAGAGTCATAATTTCCTGAAATTCTCATAGAAGGAAGCGGCATGTTGGATAAAATGCCTCTGATTATTGTTTCATCCAGATCAAACTTTTTCGAGTCTGTCAAAATTAGGTTGTAAATGTCGTCCCTATACCGCGCATCTGATACGCTTGTTTCTCCTTGTCTCTGAGTTGTTACAGCCTCGAATATAGATTTCGGGTATCCGCCCGTGTAAATGTAGGTATTGATGAAAAGAGTATGCAAATCCGTATAGTGATTTTTGATAAAACTCTCCAGCAAATTATCATAATTATATGAGGCGTCGTTTGCAGAAGTTTGATATCCTGCTAGGTATTCAATCATACCCATTCTTTTGCCAAATTTGCCCAGATTTCTTGCGAAAAAACTCTTGAAACTGGAGCCGAGTACAGATTCAGAAACCTCTATGAACCGCCTAGGAAAGAAGAACAGATCACCGCCCATGTTTTCTCCCAGCGGTCCGAATCTTCCTGAAAGCTCGGTTTTGGCGCTGCTCAGATCCAGCGAGTAGCTTCCGGTATTGATTATGCCTATTCCAGGTCCTATTGAACCAGAGTCAACAAGATTTTTTATGGCGCGTGCCCATCCTTTGTAAAATGTTACCTCATCCAGAATTAAAATTAGAGGTTTACCAGGCTTCCTGAATCTGGTTATAATCGCATCCACAAGTTCTCTTAAGATTCGCTTTCTGTCCAACTCTGCCAGCAGCTCATCAGCATCAAGAGATAGGTATACAAAACACTCAGCAGGATAGCCAGAATCTATCATGGTCTTGATCAGATACTTCAATGTCGATGTTTTTCCAATTCTACGCGGGCCTCTGATTATGAGAATTCCATGTTTTTCTGGCTCGCTAAACAGTCTTCTGAAAAAGTCCTTGTCCAGATAAAAGAAGATTTTCGGCGGTTCAAACAGACCCTGGTTCTCTGCAATTATCACTTCTCTAAGAGAGCCGTCGCTCAAGAACCAGTCCTTGTTTTTAGGATCGTGCCAAGGATTGTTTTTGGCTATCATCTCCATGAGATTGTCTATTTCACTCCCGTTTGTCATTCTCATTCACCCGCTTGATCAAGAAATCAACCTGCTTGGTTATTATATTGAGTCTATTTAGCATAGCATTTTGCTTGTTTTCGATTTCAAGGACTTTACCAGCTAAGCCCGACATATCTGGTTGCTTTGCACCGTAAGACTGGACAAAAGACTTTACTGCTTTGTTAAGTAGAGTGCTTCTGCTGATGCCTTCACTCTTGGCTAATTCTGAAAGTCTTTTCAATGCATCATCATCGAGCCTTACCGATATGGGTCCTTTGTTTTTCATAGAGTTACATTACACTGTAAATTATTTAAAGCATGTAGTTATTTGTAGTCTTTTGTAGTCATTATTTGACTACATTGTAATACATTTAACTACAAGACTTGTGTAGGTTAGAAAGTGTGTCAAATCTCTGACACCTTTGCGACACCCAGACCGCCTAAGGGTGTCGTTTTTCCGACACCTGTCAAGCCAAGAGTGTCCATGTGGACACATAAATGTCCAAAAGGATGTCCTTTTAGGGACCCCTTACCACGAAATCGCCTAAACCCCGTTAGTTTTCTAACACCCTTCTAACAGGGTGTATCACGAAATCGCCAAAAACCCGTTACAAGTGTACCGTTTCGGACCAAGCGTTAAGAGAGCCCGTTTAACCCGTTAAATTCATAACACCTTATCAGAACCAGAATCACCTGCCACCTTCCTTCTTCGTATCTTTGATGGCAGGTCACCTATACTCATATGATGGGCTAATGGAAATCGTTAGCCCATCTTCATGTTTATAACCCGCATATCAAAAACCACCCGCTTGAGCGGGTGGATGAGGCAAGAACGGGTTCGTGCTGCCTCTAATCACAAGAGAATGTTCTAAAGCAGGGAAAAGAAGAACGGATGGAGCAAACCTGTCGGCCAAAATTCATAGAATTCTCCAGCCCGTAACGCCCGCCACTTCAGTGGCGGGATTATTTACCCTCAGAAAGCAAAGCTTTCTGGGATCTCAAAAAGGCAGGCTTTTTGTAGATCGTCAACTACGCATCAAAGTAGCGGTTACAGCCTACAAAATCCGCTCTGTGCAGTTGGCGGACCCCCGAACTACACGCCTGGTCAGCTTTGGAGAAGCCGAGCTTCTCCAAACGCTCGATCCCGCATGCGGGATCGCAGATAGCCGAAGCTTTGCCTTGTTGAGAGCTTCGACGCCGAACCTGAACGCGTTCCAGACAGTTTCAGGCTCTTTGAATTAAGAACTATGCCTATCTTCATGACCTCGCCTTCTCTATGATGTCTATTATGTCTGTCTCGGCTTCCCGTGCTTCTTGTTCATCTACTTCAGGGAAAAACTGCGATATCATTGTAGGTTTCATGCCGATTATCTTTACTTTGCCGTTGTCCTCAACAACATTGATCTTGCAGGGCATGCAGAGCGAAATGAGCCTGTTTTTGTTAAGAAACTGGTTGGCATACTTGGCCGAGCACATTTCAATGATTTTCAACGGCTTCTGGCTGAAGCCCTTGGCAGCCAGCCGCTCCTTGACATCATAAACCTGGAACAACGACCAGCCTTTCTGTTCTATAGATTTGAGCACCGAAACAATTGCTTCGTCAAAGCTCTTTTTCGTTTCCACAATATATGCAAAATCCCCTATATCCATCTCATCGCCTTATTTTTGAGCAAGGGTCACTGCCAGCCAGACCACAAGGACCAGTACCAGTATCATAAATACAGGCCCGAAAAAGAACATCCCGCCCATATGGCCGAATCCCCAGCCAAAGCTCAGGAGAAGCAATGCAACCAGGATAGCAATAATTGCGAGTATGTTATTGGCATATTTTTGCTTTTTCATCATAATCACCCTAGGGTTGTAATTATCCTATCCTTTTTCATCTTCTCGATAAGCGCGTCCCTTATTATGTCGAACGCCTTCACTATTTTCGGACTGGCAAGCCTGTAATACATGTTCTTGCCGCCCCTTCTCGAAACAACAATGCCTCTGGCCTTCATTATACCTAAGTGCTGGGATATGTTCGCCTGGCTAAGCTTCGACTTTTCAATAAGTTCTGTTACTGATAACTCATCGTACCTCAGCAGGTGCAGGATTTCCAGCCTGATAGGATTGGAGAATACCTTGCACATCTCGGCATGAACCATGTAGAGATCTTTCATATTAGACTATTAGAATATGTTAATATTTAAATTCATATTTATTGAATGTTACATAATTAATGTTCTTTACTATTATAGCAAATGACAGAGGCATTTCGACAAAATTCTGTCTTTGCTATATGTAGATGACATTAGTTTTTAGGCATTTCAATGTCATCTACTATAGTCGACGTTTGCGATGTCATCCCTGACGAGTTTTTCGAGAATGGGATATATTCTACCAAGAAATTCCATGATTTTCTTTGCATATTCCGCATCAAGGCTTTTGCCGTAATAGACGACACCGTTCCTAAAATACCTGAGTTCATTCGCGAACTTTACGTCGGATTCATGAAAAGCGAGTTTCCGAAGATAAGAAACTTCCGCTTCATGCGCGTTCAATCCTGCGGCCTTGAAGCCGTCTGCAAACATCTTCGCACGGGTCAGCTCCATTATTGTGTCGTATGCGTTTTCGACGAAATAATTGGCGTTATGATCCGATATGCCGAGTTTGATCGATATTTCCTGAAGGAAATGCCTTCTTCTGTGAGCCTCTTGGGCAAGATCCGCCGCCCTTGATATATCAGGCCTCCGCCTTTTTACAACGCCTTCTTGCAGGAATTCTTCAAATCTTCTGAGAGCGTTCATAGTCGTATGCTCCCGTTTAGCACGATGCCGTTGAGTATGTTTTCTTTCAAACTTTTGTTGATCCCCCTGAAATCCGGGTAGAAGTTGAGAGAAATGCGCCTTTCCAGCAGCTTCCGGAATTTTTCAACGGCCACTTCCTTTTTTGCCGTGCCTACAATTGCTATGTCAATGTCGGAATCGGCGGCATCTTCACCGAATGAGTAGCTTCCAAAAAGAATGATCGCACAGCCCGGAAAGGTTTCCGACAGGCATTCCGGAAGGCCTGATTCGTAAACAGCCCTTAAGTTCTCAATTCTTTTCAGAAAAAACACCTTCGGGTTTTCCTTATTGAGGCTTATTGAAAGCCGCCCGGATTCCGGGTCTTTTGTGACTGCTATCAACCGTTCTTTTTGCAGCAACGGCAGAGAATTGGAAACTGCGGTCGGGGATGCTTTAAGCCTGCCGGCAAGTGACCTTTCCGTGAATCTTGCGCCGGATTTCAGAAAAAGAAATCTAAGCATTTCCTGCTGCAATGCTGTAAACCTTACTTTATATATGTCCATTTTACTTTATATATGTAAAATCAAGTTTATATATCTTGGCAAACGCCATTTTTGTACTTTATTTTCCAATTTTATTGCATGGATTTTGACGCGATTTTCATAATCATCGGGCTCGGGCTTTTCGAGATGATAACAAGCATTGACAACGCCGTCATCAATGCGGAAGTCCTGTCGACCGTTTCGCAGAAGATGCGCCGCTTGTTCCTGACGTGGGGAATATTCTTTGCAGTGTTCGTCATGCGCGGGCTTCTGCCCCTCATCATCGTCATGCTCAGCCATCCGGGCATCGGGCTCGCTGAAGCGATCACGTTCTCAGCGGAAGAAAGCGCGATAGAGTCGTCGTCCAGCGTGCTGCTTATAGCAGGCGGCGTTTTTCTGGTATTCGTGTTCCTTAATTGGCTTTTCATGGAGCCGAAGGCCTACGGCCTCGGCATTGAGCGAAGGCTTCAGGATTTCAACGTCTGGTTCTATGCGGTGGTGTCGGTATTCCTCGCGGCGCTTGTATGGTTCGCCGCCGACAAGGACGGCATGATGGCGTTCGGTGCCGTTCTGGGCTCTACCATATTCTTCATAGTCCACGGCTTCAGGCTGAATGCCGAGAAGATGGAGCAGGAAATGATGCATAAGAAGGGCATGAGCGACTGGTCAAAGATATTCTATCTTGAAGCGATAGACGCAAGCTTCTCCATAGACGGCGTCATAGGCGCGTTCGCGTTTACTATGTCCGTCCCGCTCATAATACTGGGCAACGGACTTGGCGCCATAGCGGTCCGCCAGCTAACCGTAGCGAACATAGACCGCATAAAGAAGTACAAATACCTGAAGCACGGCGCGATGTATTCTATCCTCATCCTCGGCGCGGTCATGATAGCCGAAAGCTTCGGGTGGCATGCGCCGTCGTGGCTGTCGCCGCTCGCGGCTATTGCGGTAATGGGCTACTTCTTCCGGCGCTCGGTCAAAGAAATGGGGGCTTAACGGGATTCCATTACTGCTTTGAGATTCGCAAGATCCTTTTCAATCAGCTTGGCGTCTTCGTTAAATTTCCTGTCCTCAACGCCGGGCTGGCGGAAAAGCGTGAAGAGCAATTCGCTGCCCTTGCCGTTTCGTATGACTCGCATTGCATTGAATGCCTTGACGCCCGAAACCGTGACGCAGTGATCCATGACGCCGAATGCATTCCTTTCAACGAATTCGATTTTCACGGGGCCGGACGGGGTTTCCGCTATCCAGAGGTTTTCTGATTTCTTGACGGATATGCAAAACGACTTGGCCCACTTCGGCATATTTTCCGGATTAGAAGCGAATTCGTAAACTTCCTTGTGGTCGCAGTTTATGGAGACGCTCAAAGTCCGCGATTCGGGAAGAGGCTCCATATTATTAATACCACTTTAACGGCTTTAAGGCAAGCGGTTGCAAATAACCAAATGCGATTTTCTCAGGGGGAATTATTTGCTATAAATAGGGCACCCCGTCCTGCCGGCGAGTTCCTCCATGCCGACTTCTCCGGAAACGCGCGAGCCGTCGGGGAATTGCCACGTCGGATAGCCCGTTATATTAGCGTCAATGCACGCCTGGGTCTGGCCCGACCTGTCGGAAGTCGAGCATTCGATATACGGAAGATATTTCGCAGAAGCTCCAAACGCCGCCTTCTGGTTGGCGCAGTGGGGGCACCAGAACGCCCCGTAGAACTTGGCGCCGCTGTCCGTTATGCATTTGGCAAAGTCGTCGTATTGGCCCGGCATTGAAGGCAGCGAATAAAGATAATATCCGCCGCCAAGAAGGGCCACGACAATCGCGGCATAGGCGATGTGCGACGTTTTGATTTTCGGCGCTGGAGCAGATTTGTCTTTCGCCGGATGTTTCGCCTTGTTGTGCTGTTCCAATGCATCTGCCGAAGGCAGAAGCTTGCCGCATTGATTGCATTTCATTTCATCCATAAATTATCGCAGACCTTCAACGTGGAATTGGATATGGATAACTGCTTTCTATATGCCATCTATAGCAAATGACGGAAGTATCTGACAACTCTGTCTTTGCTGTATATAGAGAATGCCTGAAAACTAATGTCATCTACTATAACTTTTGCAGTTATCTATATGTGCGGCTTCATGAATTTATGCGTATTGGCGACGTTAAAAATTTGCAACGTTTAAATCTTTTTGCCGTGAACCAAATCATGGAAGCCGGAAAGCCTTTTGGAACGCCGTCAATTCTGCGTTATAAGGGAATGAAATTTTATATTAATTTTGGATGGGACGGAGACTCCATATTGGGGCCTTATGATACAATGCAAGACGTGCATGGAGCGGCCCTTTCTTTTCCAAAAGGCAGTGAATACGATGTCATTCTTAGATCCCTGGATGGCCCGGAAGACGTGCGTATAAGATACACCCGGGGCCAGGAGATGCTGGGAATCGAAGAGTCGGCACGAATAGTGCCGCAACCGAGAAGAGTCGTTCCCAGTGTTTATAGCCATGAAAACTGACCGTTTTTGCGCGCTGAAGAACTCTGCCTTCGGCAAAGCAGATATATAATCAGACCTTTCCTACAGAGAGCACCTTTCCGCACTTGGGGCACAGATAGAATAGCTTGTCCGCTCCCAGGCGCATGTCTCTTGTTGTGGCTATCTTCTGCTCGCAGAAGGGACATACGGGCCCTTGGTTGTGATAATCGCCTATTGCCATTGTTCTATGGGGCGACGAAGTTTTAATAACTTTGCGGCGAATGTAAATTATGGCCGAAAAAAAAATGAGCATGCCTCAGGGAATGGCAGGCCTTACGCGGTATTACGACGTGAAGGAGGGTGCCGTCAGAATCTCACCAAAAGCGGTCGTGGCGCTTGCAACGGGCTTCTCGCTGTTTATAATCATCCTTAACGCAGTGGCTTAACTATACCGAAGGGCATATAGGGATTCAACATACCCTTCGGGATTTATCCAAAGGCATTACTTGGACAAAATTAGCGTGTTCATGCATATTTCTTGGCACGCATACATGAATTCTTATGAAAATCAGGATAGGCACTGCAGGCTCTCCTACGGGCAGCAACATGACGGGCATAGCTGCAGTTGAAGAGGCAGGCCTGCATGCAATGGAGGTTCAGTTCGGCCGCGGCATACAGATGGGCAACGGGCTTGCCGAAAAAATAGGGGAAGAGCGGAAGAGGCACAGCGTGGCGCTGAGCGTGCACGCGCCTTATTACGTGAATCTGCTTTCAGAAAAGGCGGAAGCAAGCCGCAAGCGGATAATCGATTCCTGCGATCGGGCGAGACGCATGGGGGCTTCTCCTGTCGTCTTTCATCCCGGATATTACGGCAAACTTTCAAAAGAACGGGCTTACGAAGAAGCAAAAAGACAGATAGCCATAATACTTGAGCACATCAAAGGATGGGGCGTTGAAATTGCCCCTGAGAATACGGGCAAAGACAGTCAGTTCGGAACAATCGAAGAAGTCCTCGGGCTTGCAAAGGAGCTCAAAACCTCGTTTTGCATAGACATAGCCCACTTCCGGGCAAAGCACCGGGGCAAGGAAAATCTTGACGAATTGTTCGCCGTTCTGCCGAAAAAGCACATCCATTTCCAGTATTCGGGAGTTGAATGGAATTCCGGAGGAGAAAAACGGCACATGCTCATAGACAAGGCGCATTTTACGGCGTTTGCGCGGCATATACTTGAAAGAAAGATTGACTGCACGATAATATGCGAATCGCCCGAAACCTTTGAAGACGCGCAGAAGATGAAGAAAATTTTTGAAGATTTGGGCTGGGAATTCGGGGCAAAGGCGTCAGTAAAAGCTAATTAATTCATGCCGCCAATATATAGATATGATTCTTGTGACAGGCGGCGCTGGTTTCATAGGCTCGCACCTTGTGAAAAAGCTGCAAAAAGCCGGCAATGACGTGCGGGTTCTTGACGACCTTTCTTCAGGAAAGAAGGAGAACGTGCAGGGCGCAGAATTCATCCGCGGGGACGTGAAGTCCGAAATAGACGTATCCAAAGCCGTCAAAGGATGCGAATACGTCTTTCATCTGGCCGCCCTTATCGACGCCCGCGACATGGGCGACGACGTCTTCAAGGTCAATTTCCTCGGGTCCAAAAACGTCTTTGCCGCTGCACAAAGGCACGGCGCAAAAGTTATTTTCACGTCATCGGCGGCGGTTTACGGGGAAGGAACCGCGGGCGAAGAGTCGTCTCTGAAGCCGTTAAATGACTACGGCAAGAGCAAGGCCAAGGCGGAAAAATTGCTGAAAAGCGGTTTCATAGCAAGGCTCTTTAACGTTTACGGCCCTGGCGGCAAAAGCGTGATAAACAGGTTCGTCAAGGGCATCTGCGCCGGCAACGGCGACATAACGATCTACGGAACAGGGCTCCAGACGCGGGATTACGTTTACGTTGACGACGTAGTTGACGCCCTCATGCTCGGCATGAGCAACGAAGGAGTTTATAACGTAGGAACGGGTTCTGAGACGTCCCTGCTTAACTTGGTCACCATGATAGAAAGGTCCTGCGGCGCAGGAGCATCCATAAAATTTTGGGAAGCGAAAAACGAGATTCAGAGGAGCAAGGCAGTCATAACGAAAATAAAAACTATAGGCTGGTCGCCAAAAGTGACGCTTGAAGCGGGTATAGGCCGGATTGCTAGCGCTTCTTCAGGGCATTCCGCATGACGTACTTGAAATCTGCCCAGTAGTCCTTGATGCTCCTTTCCCGCCTTCGCATGAGGAAAAGGAAGTTCTTTATGCCGTCTGCAACCCCCACACCCTTGACGTATATGGGCGAGGATATCGGCACGTTGGCATATTTTATGCCGTTCCTGCCGACCTCAAATATTATTTCCACGGCAATTTCATAGCGCTCTGCAATCAGGCGCAGCTTCTTCAGCGCGTCTGTAGTAAAGGCGCGGGAGCCGGATTCCGTGTCCTTCAGGGACGTGCCTGATATGAAATTCGTTGCTGCATTAAGGAACAGGTTCCCGAATTTCTTGACGAACGGGTATTTGGAGAGATCCCGCCGGCCAAGGACAAAGCCGTATCCGCGGCGTATCCCTTCCAAAAGCTTTGGAATATCTTTAGGATCATGCTGGCCGTCGGCGTCTATGGTTATCACGATGTCCGCCTTCATCGAGAGCGCCTTGGAAAAGCCCGTTCTGAGCGCGGAACCAAGACCGCGGTTCTGATCGTGGCTTACCACAACCGCGCCTGCCTTGCGGGCCAGTGACGCCGTAGCGTCGGAAGAGGCGTCGTCGACTACAATGACCTTGTCGACAAACGCCTTGGTGCGCTGCACCGCCGAGAAAACGGTCTTTTCTTCATTGTATGCCGGCATTACCGCTATAATCATCCAGAAGAATTGTAAATGAGCGCTTAAATTTCAATGCTTGTCATGTGCCTCATGCAGGAGCCGGCGCGGCAGGCGGCTTTGCAATTTTTTCGAGGTTCCCGAAAAGGCGGCACGGTCGGGATTTTCGGGCCAGTATTCCTTTGCGATGAATTTGGCATCATAGGGCTCCTTTGCCGCAAATCCCCCAAAGAAATTAGCTATGGGTGACCGTATAGGAGCTTGGCTATAAAATATAAGATAAGCGCCTATGTCGGCCATCCTGTCAACGAAGGCATACGCCTTACCTGGAGGCAAATTCGACGTCCTCCTTCTTGACGGTGCGCCGGCCGGCATGCTCGCAGAGCTTCACGGCGCTTGCCGCAATGGAAGAGCCATACTCCTCGGTCAAGTCCCGCAATTCAGAGGCCGCTTCCCTGGCCATTCTCTTGGCACCGGCTTTCTTGGCGAGCTTCTCGAACGGCAACATCGGTAACATAGCTATACTTAGCGCCTGATGGATAAAAACGTTCCCGTTGCCCAGAAAAAGAGCGAAATCTTTAAATACTTTATTGTTAGAATTTAAAGTTTAGAGGGATAACAGCATGTTACTTCATAGAAGTGACAAATAGTTTTTCATATATATAGAGGGTGATGATAATGGCAGTTAGCAAATGTCCGGAATGCGGTTCGACTAAATTCTATAACGATCCCGACCGCGCAGAGAAGACCTGCGCCAAATGCGGGATGGTGATAGAAGGAAATATAATAGACGTAGGCCAGGAATGGCGCGCTTTCGATTACGAGCAGAAAGTCAAGCGCGCAAGAACGGGCGCCCCGCTCACGCACAAAAGGCACGACAAAGGCCTTACGACGGAAATAGGCAAAGGATCGACCGAGTTGTTCAAAGTTCCCGCAAAGAAAAGGGGGCAGTTCTTCAGGATAAGGAAATGGCAGAAGAGGCTTCTCACAAGCAAGGACAGGAACATGTCTTTTGCAATGAGCGAACTTCAGAGGCTTGTTTCTTACTTGGGCTTACCCAAGACGCTTCATGAAGAAGTGGCGAAGCTTTACGAGAAGGCGCTGCAGAAGGGCCTTGTCAGGGGACGGTCGATTGAAAGCATAATAGCCGCCCTTGTATATTCGCTTTCCAGAGAATACCACACGCCAAGAACGCTGACTGAAATTTCCCAGGCTTCCGGCATAGGCAAGCGCGAACTGGGAAGGACGTACAGGTATATTTCAAGAAAACTTGACATAAGAATCCTGCCTGCAAGAGCCGACACGTACATACCAAGATTCTCCTCGATGCTCAAGCTGTCCGACAGGACGCAGATACACGCGATAAAGATACTGAAAGCTGCGAAGGACAAGGACGTCATTTCCGGCAAGGGCCCGACGGGGTGCGCCGCCGCGGCAATATACATCGCGTCCGTCCTTGAAGGCGAAAGGAAGACGCAGAGAGAAGTCGCCGACGTGGTCGGCGTCACGGAAGTGACGATAAGGAACCGCTACAAGGAGATGGCAGAAGCGCTGAACATCGAAGAGGAAGTTGAGAAGAAGGCCAAGGAAGAAGAAGTGAAATGAATGCTTGAACAGCAGTCTGGCGTCATAGCCTTGTTCCCCAAGAGAATTCCTTATTTTTTGCAGCCCCAATTTGACGCGCGTTCTTATTGTGCTTGCGGGATGCCGCTTTGCTGATGACCATCTCCGCTCTCGTCCTTCCCGGAGGGCATTTAGAGCGGTAATCGCGGCCTTGGCGGCATCTTGGGCGTATGCCTATTCCAGCATTCTGACGGAATCCACAGCTCCGTCGCCGTCTTCGTCAACCCCTTCTACGATGACATAGCCTTTTTCGAGCTCCTGCTTATGGCGGAAGAGCGCAAGTATTGCGGCCTTCGTGCCGGAATGCCTCCTTCCGGCAAGCAGGAGTATGCCGGCGTCCTTGTTAAGCGGGTTTTTTGACCTGATTATAAACCCTGCTTCGTCTGATTTGTATGTTTTTCCGCTGTAAGATGAATATACGTTGCTTCCGGCAAAGCGCACGGGCAGCGAAGGATTCACGAGTTTCGTTATCTTGTTGGTGACGGGGCCGCCTACTATTATCAAGTTGCCCCTGGTTTCTTCCTTGTCTATGTCCGTGTCAAGCACGACAGAGGGCGAGGCGCTGGCTATGTGGGAGCCGATGAAAAGCGCAAGATCCACTGCGTAATAGGCGTCACGGGATCGCGCCTTCTCGGGGCCGTGGGGGTCCGGGGAGCCTATGACGATTTTCGCGTTCAGGACGCCGTTTTTGACGAACGGAGAAAGGAAGCCGGAATATGAAGGAACCCTTTCCGCAGGCACGAAGTCGCCGAAGCGCATGACAAAGGCATGCCGCGTCAGGGAATAGACTTTTGCGACGCCGCCTATCGCCTCCTGCCGCCCGGCCCGGATAAGCTTCATCTTCTCCATTTTCCGGATGTGATAGTATATCTTCTGCTCTTCCTCCTTCAGCAGGCGGGATATCTCTTTCGGATACGACGGTTTTTTTGCAAGATGCTGGAGTATCCTTATCGCGAGCTTTGATCGCGGGAATTCCTGAACTTCCCTGGCAGCCACAAGC
Organism: Candidatus Aenigmatarchaeota archaeon; assembly: GCA_018304585.1. Lineage (GTDB taxonomy): Archaea > Aenigmatarchaeota > Aenigmatarchaeia > GW2011-AR5 > GW2011-AR5 > JACQID01. Next base: position 21,986 of record JAGVVY010000031.1, read on the forward strand.
TCCTTTCCGTTTTCCGAATCGCGTACCACGAACACGTTATCACTAAAAATTATTTTTTACTGGTATTATAAATTTTTTACTACAAGTATTTAAAAGCCCCGTGTTCATGTAAAAGGATGGACGTAATATTCTTTGCGGCCGGCAAAGGCGAAAGAATGATGCCTTTGACGGAAAATTCGTCGAAAGTCATGCTGCCGGTTGCAAACGTGCCGTTTATGCGGTGGTCCATGGAAGCGGCGAAAAAATTGGGGCGCGCAGGCATCGTCTGCAGGAGGGAACAGGAAGACGTGCAGTCTTTCGCGCGGAGCGCCGGCGCCGAGATCATAATCCAGGAAAAGCCGCTCGGCACTTTAGATGCGCTAAAGGCGTGCAAGGCGCGGATTGCAGGCGATTTCCTGCTCATCAACGGCGATTGCATGTTTTCAGAAGAAGACGTGATGAAGGTTGCATCATGCAACGGCAATGCCGCGGGAATTTTCCGCGTACAGTCACTGAAGAATTTCGGCGCAGTGGAGTCTTCCGGCGGAATGCTGCAACGCATACGCGAAAAGCCGCCTGAAGGCGGGGAAGGATTTGCAAACGCCGCGATATACCGGTTCACCAGAGACATATTCGATTATCTGGACGCGCCTCTTTCACGGAGGGGCGAGTATGAACTTACTGACGCCATAAACGAGATGGCGAAACGCGTCAAGATAAACGTAATCGAGGTGCCAAGCTGGATTACCCTGACGTATCCCTGGGACGTTCTTGACGCGAACCAAAAAATTCTTGATGCGCGGGGCAGCATGATAGCAGCGGGCGCGGAGATAAGAAGCGGCTCGGTGATAGAGGAGCCGGTTGCCATAGGCGAGGGTGCCGTGATAGGCCCGAACGCTTACGTAAGAAAATACTCGTCGATAGGGAGGGGCTGCCGCATAGGCAATGCAGTCGAGATAAAAAGCTCGATCATAATGGACGGCACGAAGGTGCCGCACCTGTCGTATGTCGGCGATTCGGTTGTCGGGAAGGGATGCAATCTTGGGGCGGGGTTCGTCACCGCGAACCTGCGGCTCAACGAGCAGAGCATAGGCTCGCGGGTCAAAGGAATTGTCGTCGATACCGGCAGGAAAAAGCTGGGCGCGATAATAGGCGATGATGTTAAGGCAGGAGTGCGCGTATCGGTCATGCCGGGCAAGAAGATATGGCCGGGCATTGCAGTGCCCGCAGGCGTGATAATAAAGAACGACGTTGAAAAACAGCCGAACATATCAAAGATGGGGAAAGTGATATAGAATGTGCGGAATTGTCGGGTTCGCTTTCAGGCAGCCGTTTTCGGCGAAGGAAATACTCACGGCGCTGAAGCGCCTTGAATACAGGGGATACGATTCATTCGGATATGCCGACAATTCCGGCGCCTGCATCAAGCGCGTCGGGGAAATAGCCGTTGACGCGGCGCCCGGATCGTTCTCCAGAACGGCCATCGTCCATACGCGCTGGGCCACGCACGGCGGGATCACGGAAACGAACGCGCACCCGCATGCGGACTGCACGGGCGGGATAGCGATAGTGCACAACGGCATCATAAGCAATTACAGGGAATTGCGCGGCGACATGGAAGCAGCGGGGCACGTATTCAGGTCCCAGACCGACAGCGAAACCATAGCGCACTTCTTCGAGGGGAAAGACGTGAAGAAGGCGATGCCGGAGTTCTTTTCCCGTTTTCAGGGCGAATTTGCGGTGCTGCTGATACGGAAAGGCGATGAAAAGATATACGCCTTCAAGCGCGGATCGCCGCTCGTCCTCGGCATTGCGCAGGACGGAAACATGGTCGCCAGCGACATCTATGCGTTTTCAAACAAGACGAACAGGGCGATATTCTTCAACGAAGACGAATTCGCGGAGATAACGTGGGAAGGATGGAAATTCTATTCCATAGGGGAAGGGGCGGCGCCGGTTGAGAAGGAAATCACGCCGTTCTCCTGGAAAGAGGGGGAAGAGCTTGGCGAATATCCGCATTACATGATTAAAGAAATAAAGGAGATACCCCAAGCGGCCGGCCGGTTGCTTCTTTCGCTGCAGGCCGAGCAGAAGCCCGCGGTAGAAAAGATCGTGCAGATGATGAAGAACGCCGGGCGTGTCATATTCGTGGCGTCCGGCAGCTCGTACCACGCAGCGCTCATAGGCGTGCAGTTCCTTGCGCGCGCGGGCATGGAAGCGCGGGCGATAGTGGCGTCGGAATTCAGGAGCTTCATGATTCTCGATGAAAGCACGCTGGCCATCGCCGTTTCCCAGTCCGGAGAGACGATGGACGTCATAGAGGCCATGCGCGGCATAAAGGCGAAGGGGGTCAAGATAGCGTCGCTTGTGAACGTTCCCTATTCCACGGTGCAAAGGATGTCGAACGCCCATCTGAACATAGCGGCAGGGCAGGAAATCTGCGTTGCGGCCACGAAGACGTTCGTGAATCAGGTGATAGCCATGGCATACATGGCGTCAATGGTCGGCTACAAGGCCGATTTCGCTTCGCTTGACGGCTGCATTGCAAAGGCGTTCTCGCAGGAAGAGCGAATAAAGGAGATAGCGGCAGAGCTGAAAGACAGGAAGGACATTTACATACTTGGCAGGGGAATATCATACCCGGTGGCGAGGGAAATCGCCCTGAAGCTGAAGGAAATATCGTACGTGCACGCCGAAGGCATGATGGCCGGCGAACTGAAGCACGGGACGCTGGCGCTCATAGAAGACGGAACGCCGGTCATATGCTTGATGCCCAAGAACGACAAAGACATAGTTTCCAGCGCCGAGGAAGTCAAAGCTCGCGGGGCAAGGGTGATAGCTTTCAACGGCAACGGGATTGAAGAAGGCGTGAAAATAGGCGGCGCGGATGCAGTGGCTTTCTGCATCGCATCGACGATAGCGGGGCAGCTCCTCACATATTACATTGCCAGGGAGAAAGGGTTGCCGATTGACAAGCCGAGAAATCTTGCAAAAAGCGTGACGGTAAAGTAGGCATCGCCCATTTGTTTTATAAAAATTCGCGACTTATTATAATATGGACAGATTCCGGCACCTTGTTCTCTGGGACGTAGGAGGCGTGCTTCTCAGGCTGAATTACGGGCAGTTCTACGACGAAGGGGCGAGGCTTTCCGGGCGGCTCACACGCGGCCAGTTCAAAGACGCATATATAGGATCAAGAATCGATTATCGGGCAATGAAGGGAGAACTTGACAAAGCGGGATTTGTTTCCGAATTGCGAAGAATTTTAGGAAGGCCTGTCGCCGAAGCGGATGCAAAAAAGCTGCTAAGGCTCTCGCTGGGGAGGCTATATCCTCCTGCGATAGAACTCAAGGAACGGGCCTACCGTTCAGAATATCCGGTAGGGGTGCTATCGAATGCCTCGCAAATGGTCCATGAGATCCTCAAGGATGATTTCCCCGAAGCCGTCGAAACCTTCTCGTATGAAAATCCCTCGGTATTTTCTTATCAGGTCGGGGCAGTAAAACCCGAAGACGCGATTTACAGGGCAGTGCCCAAGTTCGATGAAGTCACGTTCATAGATGACAAGGTATCTTACGTCAGGAAAGCCATAGATGACTTCGGATGGAACGGAATATTGTTCACCCCCATTATAGACAAGGAAGAGGCAATCCGGGCCGGGCATAATGACGCAAGAAAACCGGGGAAGAACTTTTCAGAAGCCGGCTCTATGGAGCAGCTTGCCGAGGCATTAAACCGGTTCGGGATTTCACTGCTTTGACTTCCCTATAGCCTGCATCGCAAAAAGCTTCTTCACGCGTTTTATGTTGTCGGCATCTGCCGGCCCCTTGTCATAGCGTATGCGCTTGAGGCGGGGGAAGCGCAATGCCATGCCGCTGTCATACGTTGGCGATTTCTGTATCTCCTCGTATGCGACTTCCACGACTATTTCAGGCATGACCTCGGCGATGCGGTCCTGCTCGCGGATTACGGCTTTCTTCAGCATCTGCGTCAGCTTTTCCAGTTCTTCTTCCGTGGTGCCTGAAGCCATCTTGCCTATTTCAACTAACTTTTCTTTCTTCTCGTCCCACACGGAAAGCAGGAACGAGCCGAACCACGCCGAGCGCTTGCCTTCGCCTGCTACCGCTTTCGTGATTATGCAGTCGAGGGTTTCCATGATTTCCTTGACCTTGAGCCAGTAGCCTACGCGCTTGCCCGGCTGGTAGGGGGCGTCAAGGTTCTTGACCATCACGCCCTCCTGCCCGGCGTCAAGGGCCTTCTGATAGAACGCGTTCGCTTCTTTGTAATCTGCAGTTTCCAGATGCTCGGCAAGACCGAATCCGCCGGCGGGCTTCACAGTTTCTTTGAGCCGGCTCCACCTCTCCTTCAGGGGGGATTTCATGAGATTCTCGCCTTCAAGGTATATGATATCGAACATCCTGACCTGCACGGGAATTTGCCTGACCATCTCGTCAATCGAATGCTTTCTCTGGATCCTTCGCGAAAGCATCTGGAACGGCAGAGGATTGCCTTTTCTGTCAATGGCCACCACTTCGCCCTCTGCTATGCATTGCTTTGCCCGCATGCATTCGCGCGCATGCGCGACGATGTCGGGGAACTGGCGCGAAACCTCTTCGAGATTGCGGGAAAATATTTTGATATCAGAATTTTTCTTGTGGGCCTGAATGCGGAATCCGTCATATTTAGTCTCAACTGCAGCAGCCATGCCGAATTTTTCAAGGGCGGCCTTGAGGTCGGGCGCCCTTTCGGCAAGCATCATGCGCACGGGAACGAAGACTTCCATCTTGGCGGTCTTCCCTTCGGCCGCCATAGTAGCCACCCTGCCAAAGTCGCCGGTGACGTCAAAAAGATGCTCTATATCCCTGGGCTCGCGTGAGAAGGCCTTGGCTATGGCGTCCCTTACCGTTCCGGCGGCGACTCCCACGCGCATCTCGCCAAGCACGGTCCTTACGATGTACCTGGCTTCTTTCGGCGATGCCGCGGACAAAAGCTCGGAAATCAAAGCGATTTTCTTTTCGCGCGATCCCTTGCCCTGCATTTCAGGCAGTTTCTTGGTGTTCTCGACCACCTTTCGGGTAGTGAGCTTTCTGCGGCCGAGCGTGTTTTGCTTCCTGCTTTTCATGAGGCGCTCTGCGGCAAGGCCCGGATCCCCTGTTTCCCTGAAGGCGGCATCGAATTCCTTTTCAGCCGCGCCTGTGACGTTAATGATTATCTTTTTCATGAGTTCCGATGCGATGCCAAGGTTTTCCTGCCCTGAAGGGAATACCTGGCCCAAAGAAAGCAGCACTATGTCATATAATTCATTCTTCGGCGTCCTGAAATAGAATTCGTTCAATATGTCGCGCTTCTGCAGTTTCTTGGTCGTGGACTCAAGTTTTTCGTAGCAGTCTGCAAGCTCCGAATAATCCATGCTAAAATAAGGCAACAGGGGCTTAAATCCTTCAGTCCAGCGGAATATTAGGCGCCCCACCCTTTGCGGTAGCTTATTCTTATCGCGCGGGGATTGGACGAAGCCGGGACAAGATTCATGCCCAGCATCCTGGCATATTTTGCATCACGCCTGTGAAGCATGGCGGAGTAGAACTGCTCCCCTCGTCTTTTGCGGCGAATGCCCCCGGCTTCCGAAAAATGCGTTTTCAATGCGCTGGCATCTCTTCCCCCCTTAAAACGTAAAATACATAGGGATAATCGGGGATGTGGAGGGATAAAGGCGGCAATACAACCTTTATAAAAATTGCTGTCAATAGAGGAAGGTGCTAATATGGCCGTGAAGAAGCAATGGTATGACATAGTAACCCCCAAGGCGTTCGGGGAAACGGTGGTAGGGGAAACGCTTGCCGCAGACCCCAAATTCCTGGTAGGAAGGACGCTTAACGTGAGCTTTGCAGACCTTTCCAATGATTTTGGAAAATACTACATAAAAGCCGTATTCCAGATAGAAGCAACTGACGGCCAGAAGGCAAGAACGAAGTTCATAGGCCACGAATGCATGAGGGAACGCCTGTACAGGATGGTGCAGCGCGGCTCCAAGAAGGTTGAAGCTATTCAGGACGTGGAAACCAGGGACGGCATGCCCATAAGAGTCAAGAGCATAATGATACTCAGAAGCAACGCAGGCACGTCCATCAGGAACGCTGCAAGGAACAGGATGAAGGAAACAGTCATTGCGGTCGCCAAAGAAAACGACGCCGAAAAATTCATAGGCATGATGCTGACCGGCGAATTGCAGGCCAGACTGAGGCAGGAATGCAAGAAGCTCACGCCCGTCATCAACGTCGAAATAAGGAAAAGCGAAGTCCTTGGCCAGAGAAAGATAATAGAAGGCGAGGAACACAAGGCTCTTCTTGCGGCCCAGGCCAAGGAGCAAGCTGAACAGGCCGAAGCTCAGTAAGGCTTATCGGAATTTTCAAAATATCTGATGCAAAACTGCCTCAAGTTCTTGGCGAGCTTATGTTTGCCAAGCATATTTACGGGCAGCCATATCATTTCGCCAAAAATCTCCGGCTCCATGATATTGGGTTCGCCCTCTATTATCTTTGCCAGAAAAATATGGCCTCTTAATTCCTTGTCTTGATAACTGACGTCATCATAGCCGCCGTATTGCAATATCTGTACCGTGCATACGATTTCTTCATTGGCTTCGCGTACGGCTGCCTGTTCAGGGGTTTCTCCCGGTTCAATTTTGCCGCCCGGAAGCTCATAGTGAGAATGCTTTTTCTTCCAAAGCAATAGAAGCTTGCCGTCCTTGATTATCGCGCAGCCTGCTATTTCTATCATGCAAAACAATAGCCGCGAGGGTTAAAAGAATTATCGTTGTTCAACGTTGGCGGCTGAAGATATCCACAAGACGCCCGCGGACAGGAACATGACAAGCGCGAGAATGAGCGCCACGCCGAAGCTTACGGGCGTCGTGCCCTCGACCCACTCGATGTTTCCGGCCAGCAGGGCGCCTGCCATCATGGCAAAGGAGCCGAGTATCCAGAGGCCGTGCACGTGGAAGTCGAATCCGGTCATTTCCTGCCCCTCTTCCTGTCGCCCGCTATCGCCGACATGTCCTTCACGAATCTCCGGACGTATTCGCGCATCAGTTCGAGGTCCCTCTGCGGAATCTCGCCTGTGCGGTCCTCGTCAAGCATCTTTCTCATGGAAACCACTCGGTTCAGCACCTCGCCGTAGAACTGGTCAAGCCTTCCCGCGTCTATGAGGTGGGTTTTTATTGCGGCAGGCAGATCCTTGGGGTCAGGCGGAAGCTTGTCAAGGGTCTTGAGGCCGGCGACGGCCGCCTTGATCATGACCTCGTAATTGCGCTGCACGAGGTCTTTTTTCCTGTTCTTCTGCAACTGGAGGAGCATCTGCTCCATGCGCGAAACGAAGTTCTTGGATTTTTGTATGAAATCATCAAGCTGCACGCCGGTGATGTCCTTGATCTCCTTGTGCTCGACGCGCTTGCGGAAGTCTATGACGCTTTCCAGGTCTCTCAGGTAATTCTCTTCAAGGAGCTTGGTATCAACCAGATGCTCTTTCACGCTGTCGGTCGTGTGTTTTGGCGACGGCGGGTTGAGGCCCATGTACATGAGCACGGCTTGCGATGAATTGAGCATGGCGTAATAGACGTCTTCCGCGACCATGTAGAGTTTCGCGGTTTCCACGCGCGTGATCTTCTGGGGCGCTGATTCCATGAATTTTTCAACCGCTTCAAGGGTCGTGGGAATCTTGCCGTATTCCAGAAGCTTTCTTATAGGTATCCAAAAGCCCGTGTCGTACAGCGCCCATCCGTCCCTGACTATGGTATAAAGCAACGGATGCCCTATCCTTGCCATGTCCCAGAATTCCGTGAGCGTCCATGCCGGCTGGACGACGATATCCTCGGAAATTCTCTTTCCCATCGCATAAAGGTCGTCGTCAAACCTCACCTTCATCTCAGGCGTGAATCTGGACAGGGTATCGTCGATTATGACAAGCATATCTATGTCGCTTTTCTTATGAAAGTCCGTTCTTGTGAACGATCCGAAAAGCACTACCGCCTTCACTATATCCTTGTATTTTTTGAGAATCTCGTCCTTGTATTTATTCGCTATAGCAAGCTGTTTTTTCCTGAATTCCTCGAGCCGCTTGTCCTGCAAAGCAGCAGGCTGGTCGCCTTTCTGGGCGGGGGCGGTCGTCTTTTTCGCTTTCTTCGCAACTTTTTTCGTGGGCATATTATTACTTGGGAGGCGGTTATAAAAGTTTATCGTTAGCCTATCGGTACCTGCCCCTCTCCCATTCCTTGGCTTTGCCGGCATCGACTGCGGCCTTACCGAGGAACGTGTGCTTCTCCTCGGGTATCCTGAGAAGGCCCTGCAGAGGATCCCACGCGTGTTCGCGCATGGCAACAAGCTGCTGCGCGTAGATGTCCTTGTTCTCGAGCGAAAGCCCGTAGAATTCGGGCGGCAGCGCATCGGGCCTCGTGTCTTTGTCGAGGTATTTCACTATCTGCCTCAGCACGTAAACGCTGTATTCAAAAATGTTGCTCATCTGCTGGTTGCCGGGAGATCTTCCGCTGCCCCGTTCAAATATAATATAACCGTCCTTGAAGCCTTTCTGGCGGAACCAGTATATCCACTTGTACAAAGTGTCTGCACCGCGGTCGGCGAGGGCTATGGGAATGTGCGCCGTTCCGAAGTAGGGTATGGGGTCGCCTAAGTGAAGCAAAAAGACTTGCGATCCAAAATCAGGAGGGAGCGCAGGTAATTCAACGTTCAGGTCTATGTTCTGCCCCATCTCCTGCTCGAAGTCTATGCACTGCATCACTGCAGAAGAGCCTATCTTCTTGAGAAGATGATATGCATGAAGCGGGTGATAAAGGCGCGCTATCCCTTCCGTTCCCTGCCCGGACTGGGGGCACTCGAGAAGGAGTTTTACCTTGTTCTTCTCGCAGAATTCCACGACGCTTTGGCCACCCATATACTGCTTGTTATGATCGATTCTGCCGGGGCTTCTTCTCAGGGTGAAATGCGAATAAAGATAGAATGCAGCAACGGCGGCGTTGAATTCCCGCTGCTTCTCTATGTATGCTCGGTCGGCGTCTTCCGGCTTGTTGGAATAAGGCTCGCCTACTATGTTAACCCAGAGGGGGTCCCTGTTTGCTATCATGTATACGGCTGTGGCAATATATGCGTCTATCTCCCCGGCTTCGATCTCATATTTTTCTATCTCGGCTTCTTTCCAGATGTCAAACAGCTTTTCTTCATTCATTCTTCTACGCGTGGAGTTTTCGATGTCATCCCTCTGGGCGTTTACCACGTTTCTTACGTCATTCTCCAATTGCTCGTCGCTGAGGTTCTTGTACCTCTCGTCTTTTCGCAGCGCTTCTCTTGCGGTCTGTTCCGCCTTTTTCGCTTCTTCATGGAAAAGTTTTCCGATTTCCGTGCGGTATCTGGGCGTCTGCCTCAGTTCCTGCTCCACGCGGCCCCCTATCAGATGCCTCTTAAGCCAGTCTTTGAGCGCTGCAGCGCCTTTATCGCCCTGGGCAATTCGTTCGTCGACCCATTCGCCGAAGGGCTGGCCCGTCGGGGCCACGACCTGATAAGTGAAGCCGAAGGGCCTAAGCTCGCGCTCATGGAACGACATCCATGTGGTATTGGAAAGATGGAAATTGACATAGATGAATTTCAAATCCGAAGCGCCTTTCATCGTTATGCACAGCCTTTCGTGGCTCTGGTCCCAGCGTATGCGCTCGGCGCTCTCGAACATGGCGACCTCGCCGATTTCGCCGTGAAGACCAAGCTCCATGTTTAATTTTTCCCGTACGCGATCGACGTACGTTTTTATGTCCGGCTCCAGGAACTCCAGCACGGTGTCAAGGTCTACCTGATTGAACTGTATGCCGAGCGTGGCGCCGAAGGAGCCTGCCTTGCTGCCCAGGCCAAGCAGGTTCGGGTCCTTGCCGATGTTCCACCAGCCGGAAGAAATGCCAACCTTGTATGCCATGTTTTTACCTTATTGCAACTAATGATGCGCGCCGCCCGCCGGGGCCGGGGGCTTTGGCGGAGGAGCGGGGGCCTCGCCGCCCTTCCCTATGCCTATCTTGTTCTTGAGGAAATTGACTATCGGCGCATATCTTTCCTTCGCCATGCCTCGAAGATGAATCTTCCCTATCCTCTCGTCAAAGTCCTTTTCATAAGGCCGGTTCTTCATGAACTGGAAGTGGAGGCCTACCCTGTCAAGGGCTTCCCTTACCTTTTGCATTCCCTCCCTGAATCCCCCGTCAGGCTCTTTTTCATCATCTTTCTTCCCGTCGCCTTCGCCGTCTCCAGTGCCGCTTCCTTTGTCCTGTTGCCCTTTCTTTTTTTCTGCAGCGGCTTTCTCCGTTTTTTCACGGCGTTCTGCTTCGTGGACTACGTCATGCCAGGGCTTCCTGAGGCCGAGGAGCTCATCGACGTACCAGTCGAGCTGCTGCTTCATGGCCTCGTATTCAAGAAGCTTCACAAGCAGGACGTTCTGGCTCATGAAAACTCCGTATATATAGAAGTCAGCGTCTTCCATTTCATCACCTGACGCAAGGCGCATATTCATCTTACTGATGTCGAGTATGAAGAATGAATAATAGAGCTTTCTTGCGGTGATAGATGTAGTTTCAGTAAGTATATGCTCTACTTTCTCATCGACCCATTCTTGAGTTATCCATTTGTATTTCACGACAAGCCCGTGATCTTTATGGAATATAAGATTATCCTGCGTCCACTTGTCATAAGGAGTAAAAGTCTTGTCTGCTTGCTCAACCGCCTGCTCTTCCGAGCCGGCCATACGGGCAAATTCAGTAGCAGTATAAAATCGCCATGCCCATGCCCTTATATTGTTCAGAGCAACGGCTTGCGACGGATTGAAAAGAAAATTTTCGTGCATATGGTGGCTCCCCATCCCCTTGCCCTCAAGGCCTTCTGCCAGGAGCTTGTGCCTCAGTATATTCGGAGCAAGCCAGTCCCTGTACATACGGACCGTATATTCTCTGCTTCTCACGAGTTCCGTTATTTTCTGATATCGTGACTTGAGTTCCGGCTCAAAGAGTTCTTTCCATTCTTTGAATAGTCGGTTCTTTGAAGAAAGCACGACTGCCTCGGCCTTGGAAACGTTCAGCTTCTCGGTTATTATGTTGACGTCTGTTTCATTGTCCATGCGCATGAAGTCCGTTATCAGCGTCGGCCATCTGCTGACTATGTTGCGCATTGCTATGCTGTCGCCGGTATGCGCGTCAACCTGATCTATGAATACCGCCCGGAGCGCATGCTCGTCGCGCTTGTTGGTGGAAGACCAGCGTTCGTCTTCGGGGCCGTCGGGATTGTATTTCACGCCGAAATAATCGAGGAATTCCCTGTATTTTCTTTCGTCATGCTTCAGAAGTTCAAGGTCGGCTATAGACTGGGATATGGACTGCAATCCGGCCTTTATCCTGCCTTCGATCTCGTCCTTCTGGGCGATCGTGATATGGTAATATTGCGAATATGTAGGGGTCACTTCTATCGTTTCGGAGATTTTTTTGACTCCGTTGTATTCCCACTTTCTCAATTGGAGGAGCAGGCTCATCCAAATGCCGGATGTCATTCCAGGCGGGGTCGTGGGGTTTATCTTCGTGAACATCTCGAACGGCATTGCGCAGACAGCGTGGCCAAGGTATTTGCCCTGGGGGCCGAAATACTCAGAGTCAAACCCCTTGCCGTTCACCGTGGCGCGAGGGATGCCTCTTATAAGGTCGCGGTTCATGAACATTTTGTCGTCAAGAATGAATTCCTTGGGCCTTTGCGGGGCAGCTTCTTTCTTCTTTTTTTCGGACATTATTATATTATTCTGCTCGTGCTATAAATGGTTTATGCAACGAGCAGCCAGACGCCGAGTATGCAGAGGACGATGCCTATGAATATTCCGGCCTTGCCCATGCCCTCTTTCTGGTAGTCTGTGATGTCGGGGAACCCTACCACAAGGAAGAATCCTAAGCCTGCAAGGAAAAGGGCAAATAGCTTCTTCAGTATGAAGCCGAGTGTAAGCTTGGACACGTATATCCAGCCGCCGCCGAATATCGACAAGATGCCTATTACGAGAATTATCATAAGATGTGCGTCTTTAAGGACCGTGCCCCGCTGTTCTATGGAGAAATATATCGAAAGGATGCCGAAAGCTATCAGAATTGCCCCTATTACATATTCCACGACCATGCGATGACCTCTGGCGCATAAATAGCGCCATAATTTTATATACCGCGTACTATAATAATAAATAGGTTTTAGCATGGTTTGGGCAAGGACAAGGCTGCTGATTTGGGATTACATATTCGAGCCGGTAAAGAGGATAAAGATAAATTACGTGGGCCCCCACCCGGACAAATTCTACAAGGAAGTCAACAAGCTCATAAGGACGGTTTTCAACGTTCCCGACGCCTACGTTCAGGAGAAAGAGTATGCGTGGGAAAAGGGCGAGGAAGCCGAGAAATTTGACGTAGACTGGGAAGTGAACAAGATGCTGGACACCTTCAGCTACATAACGGTTGAGATATCGCTTAAAGGGTTCGTTTCCCACGATCACGGAAAGGCCTCTATAGTGATGCGGCCGAGGCTTATTACGGAATATCCGCAGGACACGGTCTGGCAGAACAGCATAGTATACGAAATGCTCAGGCGGGTATGGCACAAGTTCTTCTACCATCAGCGCAGGATGGAATACCTTGTGATGGGAAAGGAAATGGTAGTCACCTTTGAAAACAGCGTCAAGGCGTACGGGGAGCAGCTCAGGGAGAGCAAGGTGGAAGAGTGAGCCCAACGGTCTCGGTAGAAGATGACATACTGCAGCCGTCCGATTCCATGAAGATAGACTTCAAGGGAAAGCATCCCTTTGCGGCATGCGAAAAATTCCCGGAATACCTCAGGGACATAATGAAGATATCCCGGAAGGACGTGGTCGAAACGGACCTGAGATGGGACATAACCTCGGACCCGCGCGGATTCTATGGCTGGTGGGCCGGGACAAGGAAAGAAGACAGGTGGACGCGGACCACCATAAGAATACTCGCTCAGGGGGAGCAGGGCACCAATTTCAAGGGTTCCATAAAGATCACGATCAAGGGCACCATAACGACAACCTACGAATACAGCAACTTCATACAGAAAAGCTTCTGGTGGTTCTTCAATCACATGTTTTATTACAGCAACAGAAGGCGATATTTTGAATTCGCGAAGGACAACATAATGGAGATACGCGAGAAGATACTCAGGCAGTTCCAGATATACAAGGAGGTATGACCATGGGAATAGGCGACATAATCGGCGGGGTAAAAAACAGGATTCTGGGAAGAAGCGAGAACGAGGATATTGACGACATAAAGTCCTATGTAACCAGCGGCGCAGACCCGTACGCGCAGAACTTCCGGGAAAACGTGATGGGCGCGCCTGCAGACGACGCCCCGCCAAAGCCGTGGGAAAGGGAAAATATCGCTACAGAGCCTTTCGCCCCCGAGGAGCCCTTTCCGGACAGGCGGAGCCTTACGATGGGGCCGGGCCGCGCAGGCCGCGGCGAAGCGAACTATGACGTAATGGAAAAGCTGACCATGATAGAATCCCAGCTTGCGGCCATACGCAGCCAGACGGAAACGATCAATGAGCGCCTGAAGAATCTCGAATTCAGGATGGGAAGCGCGAGACGATTTTGATTTTTTACAACCCGCATATCGAAAGCCACACGCTTAAGGTGGCGAAAACGCCGGCTAATCTTGGTGAAAACACCAAGACACGAAGATTCAGCGTGGGAATGAGGCAATCGCGGGTTAGTCCGCTATTTTGAACAGCGCTTACGACCAAGAAGTAAAGCCAAAGGAACCTCACCCATCAAAATCGCGAGGGCTTTCTGACATTTTCTTCCGTTTCAGCAAAGCCCGCCACTTTTTCACAGTTTTCACCATCAGTGGCGGGATGGTTTACAGTCCGTTCATTGAACGCCATATGAAATGGAGCAATGGCCGTATGTTTGAACTGCGCTTACGACTGGAAGGAAAACCGAAGGAACGTGGTCGTCAGAATCGCATCACTTTTGACATTCCCTTTGTTTTCGCAACGCCCGTCGTTGCATCACTATTTCCACCATAGTGGCGGACTGTTTATGGCGCGAGCGCTTCCGGGAAGAAGTCCAGCTTGAGTTCTTCGGTTATCAGCAAATGCTCTGCGTTGAGTATTGAATTCTGGAACCTGTACTTCATGTCCTTGACAAGCGCTTCCAGTTCTTTCGGGCTGCCCACGGCTGCGTAGAAATAAATCTCCTGCTTGCCGACGGTTTCAAAGATTATCTTCACGTCGTTGCGATGGTTGAGATATCCGAAGACGCGCTTCCGCGAGTCAACGCTCATGTAGCGGAAGTTCACGATGACGAGATACGTGGAGATATTGAACTTGCCGTAGTTTATCTCGGGCGCGTATTTCAGTATCACGCCCTTCTTGCGCAGCGCATTCATCCGGTTCCGCACGGTTTCCATGGCGATGCCCGTTTCT
>JAGVVY010000012.1 GCA_018304585.1 Candidatus Aenigmatarchaeota archaeon
CTATTCCCGCGGTTTTTTAAGTGCTCAAGCAGTGGATTTTTAAGCGTTGCCTAAATTATATTCATGGGGCAAGTGCCCTACTATACAGGAGGTGCGTTGTTTATGAATGGAGGACAGCCGATTTTCATACTGCCTGAGGGTTCGCTCAGGAACACGGGCAAGGACGCCCAGAGCAGGAACATAGCCGCAGCCAAGGCCGTTGCGGAGAGCGTTCGCACGACGCTGGGGCCCAAGGGCATGGACAAGATGCTCGTCAATTCCATAGGCGACGTGACGATAACCAACGACGGGGTCACAATACTTGAAGAGATGGAAGTGGAGCATCCCGCGGCAAAAATGATAGTCGAAGTCGCGAAAACGCAGGAGAGCGAGGTCGGCGACGGCACAACGACCGCAGTGGTCATCGCCGGCGAGCTTCTGAAGAAGGCAGAAACGCTGCTGGAGCAGGAAGTGCATCCCACGGTTATAGTAAGGGGATACCGTCTGGCAAGGACAAAATCTATGGAAATATTGAACTCTTTCGCGACAAAAGTCGCGCTGGAAGACGAGGATCTTCTCGGAAAAATAGCCATGACCGCAATGACGGGCAAGAGCGGCGAGACGGCCAGGGACAGCCTGTCCGCCCTTGCAGTGCAGGCGGTGAAGCTCGTGGCCGAGCAGCAGAACGGCTCTGTTAGGATAAACAAGGACGACGTCAAGATAGAGAAGAAGCACGGCGCAAGCATGGAGGATTCCGAACTGATAAAAGGCCTGGTTATTGACAAGGACGTGGTCCATGCCGGCATGCCCAAATCCGTGAAGGGCGCCAGGATAGCGTTGCTCGATTGCGCTCTGGAAGTGAAGGAGACTGAAAGGACGACGGAGATACGCGTAAATACGCCTGAGCAGCTTCAGGCATTCCTTGAGCAGGAAAGCACCATGCTGAAGAACATGGTGAAGAAAGTCGCGGACAGCGGCGCCAACGTCGTTTTCTGCCAGAAGGGCATGGACGACATAGCACAGCACTACCTTGCCAAGAACGGCATAAGCGCTGCAAGGCGCGTGAAGAAAAGCGACATGGAGATGCTCGCCAAGGCCACGGGAGCGAAGATAATCTCGAACGTTGATGAACTTTCCAAGGCGGATCTTGGCTTTGCAGGGCTTGTTGAAGAGAGAAAGATAGCCGGCGACCAGATGATTTTCGTAAGGGAATGCAAGGACCCGAAGGCCGTTTCCATACTCGTGCGCGGAAGCACCGAGCACGTCGTGGACGAGGTCAAAAGGGGCATGGACGACGCCGTACTCGGCATCATAGCCGCTCTTGAGAACGGCAAGGTAGTGTTCGGCGGCGGATCGTCTGAAACCGAACTTTCAAGGCGCCTGAAAACTTATGCCGATTCTGTCGGCGGACGGGAGCAGCTCGCAATAAACGCCTTTGCAGAAGCGCTTGAAGTGATTCCGCGTACCCTGGCTGAAAGCACGGGTCGCGACCCGATAGACATACTGGTGGACCTTCGCACAAAACACGACAAGGGCGGGGAAACGATGGGCGTTGACGTCTTCAAGGCCGCCGTCGCCGACATGAAGCAGATGGGCGTCGTTGAGCCGCTAAAAACGAAGACGCAGGCAATCACGTCGGCTTCCGAGGCCGCGGAAATGATACTGAGGATAGACGACGTCATAACGTCCAAGTCCACGGGAAGTTCCGCTCCCCCGATGCCGGGCGGCGAGATGGGCGAGTAGCGCCGGCTCCTGTTTTTTCTTTTGGCAGGACGGGCGTGCCATATTCTATTTTCATCATTCTCCGTGTTTTTGCCACTTCTCCCTTTCGCCGGAGAACATACTATGCGGGTTTTAAAAGTTGGCAGAGATAATTATTACGATGCCTGGAACCCATATACTTCTACACAAGAATAGCGACTTGGTAACGGAAACAAATATATTGAACTTTCCAAAGGATTTTTTAAAGTGATTATTGACACAAAAGAACGAAAAATACTGATATCCTTTGATGCAAAAACCGTTGATGATAAACATAGGGCATGGCTCGAAACCGTGAGAAAACGTGCCGGACTCGGTGAGATAACGCCGCAACCGTATTGGGGATTTGATGATCTGGAACATAAAGCAGGAACGAAGTTGCCCAACACTTTCTATGTTCAAGCGGAAGTGAAAAATACACAAGAGAAAGAATACTACAAATACATCAGGGTGATTATGTTAGAAAACTTTAATTTTGACGGATTTTTGAAAGCACTTGAAAAAGGCGCTATTCTGGTCGATTTTGATGCGCGTACAGGGCATAATCACGGAACCAAATTTAGAATGAGGCAGAACTGCCTCCCTATGCTGCAGATCAGACTTTACGTGCAAAGCCAGACCCATTAACCTTTATATAGAATCAGTCAATAATTATGAGAATATCGTGATTATAATTGCGGTGATGAAATGGAAGAGGAATACGAGCTTGTGCCAATCGGCCCGATAAGGAAGCTGGAAAGAAAGATAGAGCAGATGGAGAGCTTCGGCGGCGGGGAGTCAACGAAGGCACTCATTGAAGTCGTGAAGTCCAACCAAAGCATCGTCGACGAGATGATAAAGGTGAATTCTGACCTTGTGGACCGCGTCGCGAAGCTCATGGAATCCGTAAATGCCCTGAACGAGAACCTGACGGGCTTCATGCAGAAACTTGAGCTTGCTTCCGAAACCGACGTGGAGGAGGCCGGCAAGAAATCCGACGAGAACGCCGCGAAAGTGAATGAAAAGCTCGCCAAGCTCGAAAAAAGGCTCAACGCGCTGATTCTTACAACGATGCCCAATATGAAATTCAAGAGGGGGCGCTAGAATGAAGGGAGTCGAACAGATAGTTTCTTCCGTCCTGCTTACGGGCATCCTTATAGCCGTGGTCACCGCAGTGACTGCCATAGGGCTTCCGCTTCTCGACAAAACAAGGGACGCATCCTCCCTTGAGAATTCGCGGAATTTCATGATAAACCTCGAAAACAGCGTGAAGGAAGTGGCCAACAACGGCGGCAGGGTGAGGATACCCGTTACCGTCGATTCGGACGTTTCCTTCGACCCCGCGACGGAAAAAATAGAGATGAGGATGGTAACTTCCGGCACGCTTTATGACTCGGAAGCCGAAATACCCCTCGGCCGCAACGACTGCGGCATAACAAACGGCAAATGGCAGGACAATGCGCCGCTGACGCTGTGCGTTCTCAGCACCTGCATAGAAAAGGGCGACCAATCATGCCGCAGGTATTCGGTATCTTACACGCTGGTGCCGGTTGAACTCGAGATAGGCCAGACAATCGAAACCAGGAAGGTAGAACTGCAGAGCGCCGGCCCGCAGCTTGGCGGCAAGGACAGCTTCATCGTCCTTGAAAAGCTGGGCGACTCAGGCGCGGATAAAAAGAAGAAGTCACTGGTTAGCGTGTCGATAGAATCCTAAGGGCTTTTAAGCCGCGCCAGCCGATTATTGCTTATGAAAGGCCAGTATAGAATTATAATGGAGGTTCTTTTCTTCGCAATAGGCATCCTTCTTGCCAGCTACATGATAATAAGCTTCTCCGGAGTTTCCGACACTGTAAAGGGCATCTCCACCCAAAACCAGCTTGAATCCGTCGCGAACTCCATTAAATCCGCGATCGCCAAGTCCTCGGAGCTTCCCAACGCCGCGATACGCGTCAGGGTGCCGGCGACTATATCCGAAAGCAGCTACTATATGAGGCTTGAATCAGAAGCCGGGGGAAACTGCGCATCGAGCAGCGACTGCTATCTCAACGTCACGATATCATCGGGCGAGGGAATACGCGAAAAAATTTTTAATATAGTAGGCGACATTGATATTATATCGGGGTTTGCTACAAGCGGATCCGAATTCGCGGAGATTCGCAAGGAAGGAAACGGCATAAGGCTCTCGGCGGGTTAAAAACATGGATGATGCGCGTTCTGTATACGTGAGATTCGGCGGGCGAAAGCTCAAGATCGCCCTGAAAAAGGACCAGCCACGCGAACCGGGGCCGCCAAAGCAGGACAATTCACCCAATGTCCTGATGGCCGGGGGCTTTGTAGGGCAACCCCAGCCTTTCGGCGTTCCGTGGCAGCAGCCCCGGGACGAAGAATATACGCCAAGGGGAACCCCGACCGGGCCGTTCCTCAAGATGATAGAAGAAGGGGTGCCCGTGCCTGCGATACATACCGATCAGGAGCCGGAAGAAGAGCAAAGCACGGAACCCGAAAAAACGAGCGGCCTCGAAACGATAAACATCCAATATCCGCTGGAGTTCCGCAGCTTCTCAACGCCGGGCGTTGAAATCGGCGTCCGCATATATTATGACAGGCGGGGGCAGGAACTGGTTTACGAGGTCATAGAACCGCGTGTAAACCCGCAGGACATTTCCATGATAGAAGAGATAAAGAACTACATACAGGAAAAAGTCGACATAAACTTCTCGGAAATACGCGCTGCAGGCATAGAACGGTACATAGATACTTTCGTAGATAATGCAATAACGTACTTCGGCCGCAGGACAGATCCCTCAAAAAGGGCGGCGCTGAGATATTACGTCATGCGCGACTTCGTTGGCATGGGCAAGATAGAGCCGCTGCTTGCGGACAAAAACATAGAAGACATATCGTGCGACGGCAATAGCGTCAATATTTACGTCTACCACAGGGACCCACGCCTTGGCTCGGTGAGAACGAACATAAAATTTGACGATACAAGGGAGCTCGATTCGTTCGCGAACAGGCTGGGCGAAAGATGCGGCAAGACCATATCAATAACGCACCCGCTCCTCGACGGCACGCTGCCCGACGGATCCAGAGTGCAGGCCACCCTGGCCAGCGACATAGCGCGCAGAGGGAGCAACTTCACCATCAGAATGTTCACCGAAAAGCCTCTGACGCCCGTGGACCTGATAAAATACCGGACATCGGATACGGCCATACTCGCTTATTGCTGGATGCTGATAGAATACGGCAAGAGCTTCCTTGTATCGGGCGGGACGGCAACAGGCAAGACGTCTTTCCTCAACGTCCTGTCGCTTTTCATCAAGCCTCAGATGAAGATAGTGAGCATAGAAGACACTGCCGAATTGAGGCTCCCGCACTCGCACTGGGTGCCTGAAGTGTCGCGGGTCTCGGTTTCCGAGAACAGGACGCAGGTGGACATGTTCGAGCTTCTCAAGGAGTCGCTGCGACAGAGGCCTGATTACATAATCGTAGGCGAGGTCAGGGGCAAGGAAGCTTATGTGCTGTTCCAGCAGATGGCAGTCGGCCATGCGGGCCTTTCCACGATACACGCCGAGGATTTCAACAAGCTCATAGACAGGCTGACGACCGAGCCCATAGGCCTGCCGCCTTACCTTATGCAGAACCTGGATGTGATAATATTCCTCAAGAGATTCAAGCGCGGCAGGAACTATATCAGGAGGATAAACTCGCTCGTTGAAGTCATAGGGTTTGACGACAAGAGCAAGGCGCCCATCATGGACGAGGTCTTTGCATGGGATCCGAAGAACGACAGGTACGTCGCCAAGAACAACAGCGTAGCGCTGAAGAAGGTGGCCGAGTCGATGGGCATATCGCACAGCCGCATGAAGGAGGAACTTGAGAAAAGGGGAAAGGTAATCAACTGGATGCTTAGGAAAGGCATACAAGACTTCAGGAAAGTCGGGGCGGTACTCGACACGTTCTACGCCTCGCCCGAATCCCTCATGGAGAAAATAGAGGGGGATTCATGAAGCTGGAGGCCGTATCGTATGGCATATTCGGAAGCTATGCAAGGGGGGCTTCGGCATACTTTCTCGACGTCAAGGAAAACCTGCAAAAAGCAAACATGAAGTATACGCTGGAAGAATGGCTGTCCATAGCGGCGTTCGTCACGCTCGCAACGTTCGTGATGGAGACCGTGATATTTGCATTCATATTCGGCCTGCTGGGCATGGCGCCCCTGATGGCCATACTACTTTCGATTACGCTCTCCTTTTCCATAGGCGGGGCGCTGCTGTTCCTTTTCTACACCTATCCCGGCGCCATAGCCAAGAACAGGGAAGTGAAGATAAACAAGGCGCTGCCGTTCGCGGTTTCCTATATGTCGTCAATATCCAGCGCCGACGTGCCGCTGATATTCTTCTTCAATACGCTTTCGCAGTTCAAGGAATACGGGGAAATATCCACGGACTCGCAGGGCATAGCGAGGGACGTGCAAGTGCTGGGCATGCCAATCCACTCGGCGATAAAAAAGCGTGCCAAGACCACGCCCTCCAAGCAATTCAAGGAGCTTCTGTGGGGAATAAATAACATATACAGCTCAGGCGGAGACGTCAACATATACCTCAAAGGCAAGGGCAACGAACTCATGGCGGATTACAGAAGAAAGATAAAGAAATATTCGCAGGATCTGTCGCTTTTCGTGGAAATATACCTGACCCTGATAATAGTCGGGGCGATATTTTTCATAGTGCTGTCGTCGATAATCGCCTCGATAAGCGGCGGCGCAGAAACCGCGCTGATACAGACGTTCATAGTCTTCGTGCTGCTCCCGCTGCTTTCGGCGGGCTTCATGGTTCTCATAAAGTCCATATCGCCCTTGAGTTGATTGCATGAGGAAGTACAGCGACAAGGAAAAGATAATAGCGGCGTCGGCGGGCGGATTCGCGCTGCTGCTGATGCTGTCCGCGGTATTCTCCAGGGATTTCGCGCTCTCCGCGAACCTGGTTTTTCTCGGCACGATAGTGCTCATAGTGCCCTACGCCGCGTACAGCTTCTTCGCGTTCAAGAAAATCAGGATATACGAAGAGGAATTTCCCGTGTTCCTCAGGGACCTGGCCGAGGCGCAGCGGGCCGGGCTTAGCATAATGCAGAGCATACGGCTCGTGTCAAAGTCCAACTACGGCTCCCTGACGCCGCACGTGCAGAAGATGGCCCTGCAGCTCAGCTGGAACGTGCCGCTGGAAAAGGTCTTCGGCAGCTTCACGGAGCGGGTGAGCGGAAGCCCGCTGATAGTCAGATCCATGATGGTCATAGAGCAGGTAAATAAATCCGGCGAAAAAGTCGAGGACATAATGGACTCGCTCGCGAACAACATAGAGTTGCTGAAGGACGTCGAAGACGAGAAGGCGGCGCTGCTCAACCAGCAGGTGCTGATGCTGTACGCGATATTCTTCATATTCGTGGGAATATCCCTTGCGCTGGTGAAGTTTCTCATACCACTCGTGGAATCCCGCCTTGCGCCTAGCACTACGTCCAGCGTTAACACCGGCCTGAGCTCATACTCATCTTTCCTGCCCACGCAGAATCCATGCGAAAAATGCGTTGGCTCCGGCGTCCCTGCATGCTTCGGGTGCTCCACGTTCGGCTCGGTTTCGCTTGCATTCGGCTTCGGGGATCCCAAGGAAGCCTCGTCTTATTACAAATCGCTGTTCTTCGTCATGGTCGCGATACAGGCGATATTCTCCGGCCTCATAGCCGGCCAGATAGGCTCGGACTCGGTTGCCGCGGGCGTAAAGCACAGCGTCATAATGTTCATTTTCGGCGTGTTCATTTACCTCATCGTAGTCAGACTGGGGCTGGTGTAAGATCCCATGAAAGGAATGCTGGACATCGAATTCATACTTGCCATCGCGATATTCATAGGCACGGCCTCGTTCATACTTCTTACGATAAATTCACAGATACCCTTCCTTGAGGAGAAGAGCGACTTCAACAACATAATAGCGGAATCCTACAGGATTTCCGACATGCTTGCATACGGGAGCGGCACGCATGGTTGGGAAACGCTGATAGCCGGCCGCCCGGAGGACGTGGAAATGATAGGATTGTCGTCGGGCAGGAGATTCTATCTCTCGCGGGAAAAGCTGAACGCCCTGCACGGCTTGTGCAACCCGCCTGTCGCCGCAAACTTCGTGAAACTCGAGTCCATGCTCGCGTCCGGCGGCGGGGCGGGAATACAGGTAACGGACCGGTCGGGCAACGCCCTCGTGTCATGCCCTCCGCCGGGAAGTGCGGGCGTTTCCGAATACACGGCAAGAAGGGTTCTGCTGCTTGACAGGTTTCCGCTGCCCCCGGAGTTGCTCACGCTTGACGTCACGGTGACAGGATAATGAAAGGCTTCGTGAGGATACTGGAAGCGCTGATATCGTCCATAATACTTTTCACGTCGCTCACTTATTTCTTCACGGCGTACGACTATTCCTTCTGGAATACGGCCTCGCTTAGGACGCTGATGCAGGATGCGGTTTCCGCGCTCTATCTGGGCGGGGCCATCAACGACTCGTTCTACTCCGCGGACCCTGCCGGCGTGAAGGCCGCTCTGGATTCCATAATGCCGCCTACCACTGACTATTCCGCGGAAATAAGGGGCGCGCCGCCGCCTGAAATAAAAATCCATTGCGTGTGCGCGATAGCGGAAGCCGACGTTGTAAGGGCAAGGTTGGGGCTTGCCGGAACGTTTTTCATGTACAACGAAAGGGTCGTTTCTGTGATCATGAGCGCGGACCCTGACATAAACAACGTGGACAAGGCGGCGGACATAATAATGTTTCTGCGCCCGGCAGACTTGGCCGGGCGGGAGCAAAGGCTCGGCAACTGGATTGCCCAGGGCAGAAACGTCATGCTGCTCGCAGATATCCAGAAAACAGATTTCGACGACGGGAATATAGGGCCTTCTTTAAGCAACGTTTTCGGTCTCCAGTGGTCGGAAAGCGCAGCCGCCGGTGCAGGCGCGTTCACCCAGGCCGGCAACGTCCGGACGATTCCATACAGGATTGCGAAATATTTCGCGGGTTCGTCTGACTACGAAAGCTCCGAAGACTTCAATTTCAACCCTTTGGCAGGCGCGAACCAGATAAGCACAGGAGAAGGAAGCGTCGTCAATTCAGGGGCAGTTTCTTTTGTCAAAGGGCGCGAAGCGGGCGGAAGGGCGCTCTGGTTCGCGGCTTACGACGGCGAAGCTTCCGTTTTGAACGGAGACGGATCCGTTACGATCGTCAACGATGACATCAACAAGCTGCTGAGAGCTGCCATGATGTGGGAATCCGGGGAAAAATACGTCATAACGGAAAGAGACCTGCCCTCAAGGCAGCCGTACATGCGATATGATTTTCCCGGCGCCGTTGGTTCGGACCCTTACATGATAAGTATTTTAATATGGAAGGCGTTCTATTAGGATGTTCTGCATAGAGTGCGGGAAGCCCGCCGAATCCGGCTACATTTGCGCGGAATGCCTGTCCAAAAAGACCGCCCTCAAGCTCAAGAGCTTCGGGATAGTGATGTGTCCCCGATGCCCTGACGGCGAGTCCAAGGCTCAAGATGAGATTAAAGAAACGATAGGCAAGTCGCTAAAAGGCATAAAGAACGTCAAGTCCTTTGAGGTGCAAACAAACCTTAAAGGGCCCGTAATTTCAACGGTAACGGCCGCCATAGCTATGACAGGCGGCAAGACGAGAAAAGAAACAAAGGCTATCCGCATTTCAATAAGGAAACGGCTTTGCGAAAATTGCTCCCGGCTTTCCGGCAATTATCACGAGGCGGTTCTGCAGATAAGAGGCATGCAGAAAGAAGAGATACTTGAATTGGTCAAGCAGATGGTGGCGCCGCAGTATCTTGCGCGGATAGACGTGAAGAAGGAAGGATACGACGCGAGAATTGTGCGAAAATCCGAAGCGATACGCATAGCCACGACCCTTGGAAAGGAATACAAGGTCATAAGCTCTTTTAAGCTTGCAGGGGAAAAGGATGGAAAGATGCTCTACAGAAGCGTGTATTCGATAAGGTGATATGATCATGGATGAACAGCCGCAGGAAGTGAGGATCAGGACGCCCAGGCAGGGCGAGGTGCTCGGGCTCGTCGAGTCGATGCTGGGCGCCGGCCGGCTCCGCGTCAGGTGTCAGGACGGCAAGGCGCGGCTCGGCAGGATACCCGGGAAGCTGAGGAAGAAGGTGTGGATAAGGATAGGCGATTACGTGATACTGAAGCCCTGGGACATCCAGGGGGACACGAACGGCGACGTGGTATGGAGGTATACGTCCACGGAGTCAAACGCCCTCAGAAGGAAAGGCATTCTGACAATGTGATGCCGATGGATTCCGACGACCGCGCCGAGAAGGGCGTAAAGATACCGGAAGAACGCAAAGCCGTCGTCATAGGCAGGGCCGGCACAACCAAGAATGAAATAGAGGCCAAAACGCGGACAAGAATAAATATAGGAGATGCCATAGTGATAAGGGGAGATCCCCTTGACGTCATGGTTGCGGCGCAGATAATAACCGCGATTGGAAGGGGTTTCCCTCCGGTTGCGGCGCTAAAGCTCCTTGACGAAACCCAGACCCTCCACATAATGAATCTGCCCGAGAAAGGGCTGGAAAGAATAAGGGCAAGAGTCATAGGCACGCGCGGGAAAGCAAGAAGGCGCATAGAGCGGGCGACGAAGACGAGGCTCTGCGTCTACGGCAAGACGGTTTCCGTGATAGGGGAACACGAAGGCGTAGAGCTTGCGGTGAAGGCACTTGACAGGCTCATAAGCGGCTCGCCGCACAAGAACGCCTACCGTGCGATAAGAAAAATAAAGAGTGATGATCGTGGGAAAGACAGCGCAAGAAATGGCAGCAATGCAGAAAGAGATATCGATAAGCGAGTTCTTTGAAAAGAACCGCCACCTCCTCGGCTTCGACAATCCTACGAAGGCGCTGCTCATGGCGGTGAAGGAAGCGGTTGACAATTCTCTTGACGCATGCGAGGAGAGCGAGATTCTTCCGGACATTGCCGTCAAAATGAAGGACCTTGGCGAAGACAAGTTCCTTGTCACCGTGCAGGACAACGGGCCGGGAATCATGAGGGAGCAGGTTCCAAGAATATTCGGAAAACTCCTTTACGGAAGCAAGTTCCACAGGCTTCGCCAGTCCCGCGGTCAGCAGGGCATTGGCATATCAGCGGTTGCCCTTTATTCGCAGCTGACGACAGGCACGCCGACAAAGATATGGACGCGCACGGACGCGGACAAGAAGACGACTTACGTGGAGCTGAACATAGACACGATGAAGAACGAACCGAAGGTCGTGAAGGAAGATTATCTTGATGAATCGCCGTTGAAGGAACACGGAACGGCAGTCGCCATAGAAATGTCCGGCCGGTACAGGAAGACGCAGGGGGTCGACGATTACTTGAAACAGACGTCGATAGCGAATCCTTTTGCGAAAATAACTTACACCGCGCCCGACGGCGTCAAGACAGTATTCCCGAGAAGCGTGAACGAGCTGGCGAAGCCGCCGAGGGAGATGAAGCCGCATCCTTACGGAATAGAGTTCGGCATTCTTCAGCGGATGCTCGCGAACACAAAAAGCAGGAATGTCGCGACTTTCATAGCGAATGATTTCTCGTCCACGGGCGCGCAGAGCGCAAAGGAAATATGCAGCAAAGCCAAGATAGACACGCAGTCTGCGCCCTCGTCGCTTGACAGGACGCAGATAGAAAAACTGCTGAAGGCGATGCAGGAAGCCAAGCTTCAGAGGCCGCCGCTTGATTGCCTGTCCCCCATAGGCGGGAAGGAGCTGGAAAAAAGCCTGAAGAAGGAATTCCCCGGCGCGGAATTCGTCGTCGCTGTGCAGCGCGAGCCGACCGTTTACCGCGGCAATCCTTTTGGTATCGAAGTCGGAATCGCTTATGGCGGCGACATGAAGGCGGACGAGCAGATACAGATAATGCGATTCGCCAACCGCGTGCCCCTGCTTTATCAGGCCGGCGCAGGCGCGACGATGGAAGCGGTCAAGGAAATAGAATGGAAGCGATACGGCCTGCAGCAATCCGGGACCAATGTGCCGGTGGGCCCCATGATATTGGTCGTGCACATGGCGTCGTCCTGGGTGCCGTTCGTTTCGGAAAGCAAGGAAGCGATAGCGCCTTATCCTGACATAGTCAAGGAGATGAAGCTTGCGATACAGGACGCCGGCAGGCAGCTGTCCCGCTACATATCCGGCAAGCGCAAGGAAGGCGACCAGAAAAGAAGGCTGCAGATATTTGAACGATACTCCGTTGAAGTCGCGACCGCGCTTCACATACTCACGGGGAAGGACGAGAAAAGCATACTCGGAAAGCTGAAAGGCATAATAGAGAACAAGAACAGGCTGAAGGAGGCATCCGAGAAGGCGGGCGACGCCGCGGAAGAGCCGAAGGGGGCGCCGGCCGGAGAAGGTGAATGATAATGGCAGACGAAGTCGGCAACACGAAGAAGAAGCTCGCCGGAATGGGCGAGGACGTCCTCAAGACGCTTGACAAGGAAGGCAATCCGAGCATAGACATCCCGCTGAGAACGCTGTCCAACGTCGTTTTTGACAAGGCGACGAAGCAGCTTACGCTCGGCAATAAATCGGCAAAGCGCTATTTCTTCAACGTAGCGCATTCCAAGAAGTTCATGCAGACCATGATGGTCGGCGGCTTCTGCAAGAGCCTTCTGGACGAAGGAATACACGCCAGCATAAGAGACATGTATTACAACCTGAAGAGAACTTTGGCCGACAGCAACGAAAATACTTTTGACGAGCAGGGCGAATCCGACCCGCTGATAGTTGATATTGAGGTCGCTCTTGACACGCTGCGAGAACACCTGCACCTG
>JAGVVY010000014.1 GCA_018304585.1 Candidatus Aenigmatarchaeota archaeon
TAACCATGAAGCTAACGGTATCCGCGTTTTTATCCTTTGTTCCCGTAATTGTTTCATGATACCGGACAAGGAGAAGATAAAGAAAGCCCTGAAGAACGTGGTGGACCCGGAAATAGGGCTGAATATCGTGGATCTGGGGCTCATATATTATATTGAAATCTCGGACGATGGCAAAGTCAGAATAGAAATGACCATGACATCCCCTATGTGCCCTGCCGCTGATATGATACTGGAAAACACAAAGCATTTCGCTCGAACGGCCGAAGGCGTTACTGCGGTTGAGATAGCCCTTGTGTGGGACCCGCCGTGGGACCCTGAAAAGATGTCGGAAGAAGGCAAAGCCCAGATGGACTTCATGTAAGGAGTTCATGCTCGATTTTGATGCATTTGTTCTCAACGACCGCCATTCCTGCCGCCTCTGCAATCTTCCTCGCTTCCGCGCTCTCAATGCCAAGCTGCATCCAAAAGACGAGCGGCCTTCCCGTTCTTTGCTTTATTTCTACAGCCTCCTGAGCTATGGCAGGCGCATCGGCAGAAGGCCTAAAGACGTCAACGACATCTACGGGAAACGGTATCCCTTTCACCGAAGGATAACATTTCTCGCCGAGTATTTCCGTTGCCGCGGGGTTGACAGGCACTATTCTATAGTCGTGCGCTTTCAGGTATTCGGCGACTCCGAAGCTGTCCTTTTCAGGGCTGCGCGACAAGCCGACTATGGCTATCGTTCTGAGCTTCAGGATTTCCCTGATATTCATCAAACGATATGCCTGAGAAATTATAAAAGCCGCCGCCGACAAGCATTACTATGCACATATCAGAGCGCGAAAGCGAACTGCCTGAGAGCGATATGGCAAAATTGATAAAAATCGCTGCAGAGAACAACTCGGTGATATCCCTTGGCGCCGGGGAGCCGGATTTCCCGGCGCCTCCGGCCATTGTGGCGTACACGAAAAAGATAGCGGGCAAGTGCAGCCATTACTCGCCGCCTGAAGGCCGCCGTGACCTGCGGGAGGCGATAGCAAAAAAAATGCGAAAGGAGAACGGCATAAGATGCTCCCCGGAAAATATCATAGTGACAAGCGGAAGCCAGGAAGCCCTGCTTCTTGCTGCAGCCTCGGCATTGGACGTTTCCGAGCAGGTTATAATACCAAGCCCTTCTTTCCTCGGCTACGTCCCCATGTTTGAGCTTCTCAACGCATCGCCTGTCTGCACCTCCCTTGACGTGAACTTCGAGCCTGACACCGACGACATACGAAAAAGGATAACCTCCAAGACCGAAGCCATACTAATAAACACTCCTTCCAATCCCACCGGCGCGGTCTATTCCCGCAAAACGCTGGAACAGATAGCCGAGATAGCCGTGGAGCATGACCTTTACGTCTTCAGCGACGAGGCATACGAAAAAATAGTATATGAAGGAAAGCACGTTTCAATAGGCTCCTTGAACGGCATGCAGGAGCATGTCGCCACGTTCCAGACCTTTTCAAAAAGCTATGCAATGTGCGGCTACAGGCTCGGATACGTCATAGCGCCGCCGAAGATGGCAGCGGCCATGAAGAAGGTGCACATTTACTCCACAATCTCCGCACCCACAATATCGCAAATGCTCGGTGTCAAAGCCCTGTCGCAATCGGCTTACACGAGAAAGATGGTCAAAGAATACGACAGGAGAAGGAGATTTATTGTGGCAAGGCTCAATGAAATGGGACTCCCCACGAAGATGCCTAAAGGAGCGTTCTATACGTTTTCTGACATAACGGCCTTTGCAAAGGAGAGCAGGAGTTTCGCGCTTTCACTGCTGAAGAAAAAGAAAGTGGCTGTCGTGCCGGGCATCGAGTTCGGCCCGGGAGGCGAAGGCTACATACGATGCTCTTACGCCACTGCATACGAGAAGATAGAGAAGGCGATGGACAGTATGGAAGACTTTTTGAAGAAATAAATGCGAGCCTGCCATAAGCCGCAAACTCTAACAATATATAATTACCTCGCCGAAATACTGTCATGTTTGATTACGAATACTGGGGCAACCGCCCGTTTTCAGGCGCCGTGAACATGGCGCTTGAGGAGTTCATGCTCAAGCGCGCCGCCGAAACGGGCAAGGCTATGGCACGGTTCTACAGTTTCCCGCAGGACACCGTAGTATTGGGATATGCCCAAGCCACGGACGCCCTGAAAACAAAACGCATAAACGTAGTCAGGCGCGCCACAGGCGGCTCGCACGTGCAGACGGGGCCGAATATACTTGCTTATTCGTTTGCCGCGCCAAGGCACGGCTTTTCGGGCATTGAAGACCTGAGAAGGCACTATGCCGGCTGCATAGAAAAAGCATTCGCTGATTTAGGGATAGAAAATGCGGAAGCCGACAACAAAGCGTCGTGTATCAACGTAAACGGCAAACTGGCCGCGGCTCACGCCACCATATGGGGCGTTGGCAGCGGGCTCATTCACGGGCTTCTGGCTATAGACCCCTATGACATGGAAAAGCTGGCGCAAAGAATAACGCTCGGCACGCGCGTCATAAACGGAAAGGTTTACTCGGAATACGATGCCATACGCAACATGCCGACCATCGCATCGCTTCTGCCTGAACTGGCCAAAGCCGCGCCGCAAAGAACGGAAGCCCTGAAAGCGATAATCGGCAACGCCATATTGAAGGAAGTCGCCGAAGGAAAACATGAAAACAAATCCGTGGACGAAAGCATTATTGCCGCTGCCTATCCGTTATTGGAAAAAAGATACGGCGCGCAGCCCTGGACAAACGAGAGGACGCCGGCATTTAGCGAAGAGGAAATCGAAGAGATACCCGGCGAGGAAATCAACGGGCCATTGAAGAAAGGCCTCGGCTACTGCATGTATCTCCAAGTACAGGACCGCGATTTCAAGACGATGGCCGAAGATGATAGGATATGACTACAAGGAAACTGGCTACAAAGGCGGGGAAAACCCTGCAAGTGGCCGTTTCGCTGGCACGGGGCCGCGTAAGGAGCGTGTCGTTCTCCGGCGATTTTTACCTTTATCCCGAAGAAAGCATCCGCGAGCTGGAGAAATCGCTTGAGGGGATAAGAACGGGCGAAACAGAATACGAGATAACAACGCGGCTGATGATTGCCGCAAGAAAAGCCGGAACCGACATGGCCGGCGTCACGCCCCATGAGATGGCCAAGGCAGTTAAGAAAGCCATTGATGATGCTGAAGGCGGATTCTGATGAAATGGAGAATAATATCGCGGGAGCTTCACACCGGCCCGACGAACATGGGAATCGACGAAGCGCTCGCCGGCATGATTGCCGCGGAAAAGAGCCCGCCCACGCTGCGTTTCTACGCGTGGAATCCGCCCGGCGTTTCAATAGGGTACTTCCAGAGGCTCCGGGACTGCGTCAAGACCGAGAAATGCAATAAGATGGGGATGGATTATGTAAGGCGCATGTCCGGAGGCGGCACTACCTTTCATGGCGCTGAACTGGCTTACAGCATATTGGCGCCGGGCTACATGTTTCCGAAATATGCGGAAGACGCATTCATGCTCTTGTGCAGGCAGGCCGTCACTGCGCTTGCATCCGTGAAAATAAACGCCGAATACATGCCCATTGACCAGATAGTATGCGGAGAGAAAAGGATAGGATGGAACGCCGTGACTTACAGGGGCGGGGCAATTATATTCCAGGGCTCGATATTTCATGACCTTGATTATGAATCCATGGCTGCAGCGACCGGAAGCACGCCTGCCAAGATCAGGGAGGCGTTAACGTGCGCTAAGGAACTTTCATCCGCAACTATGAACGATATCGAAGCTGCCTTGCAGAACGGTTTCATAGGAGAGAAAAACGCAAGAAACGGAACTCTTACGCGGGACGAACTGCGAAAGGCGGAAGAACTGTCGGAAAAATACGCCGGCAGGGAATGGAATTTCTTGCTGTAAGTTTATGAGCAGGACGGCCTGTCCGTGAAGAAGTCCGCTATTCCGCCGCAGCTTGTAGTCACGCGCAATTCCGAGAACGCGCCGGGGCATGAAGCGAAGTTAACGTTCCGGAACGTAAGCGTTTCGATTTCGCCTCTGTCAAAAGCCGTAACCGGAGTCGACGATGACGTGAAGTTGCTTCCTGTCGTGTTGAATATCTGGGCCGATTGTATCACAAGCCCGTCGGTCAAGCCGCTGTTTCGCACGGATGCAGTGACCGTTGCCGCGGCAGTTCCGGTAACGTAGACTTTCTCTATGCTTATTGAAGCACCGGAACATTGCAGGCCCGTATCCGTCTTGTTCGTGCTTGACGCCTGCGCGCTTCTTACGGTTGACGTCATCCAGCCGGACGTCATTGCGCCCACGACGATCACTATGGCTATGAGCATTATCGATGCAAGCAACGGAGAAACGCCTTTCATGATTTTAGATGCCGCCGCCGATATATATAACTTTCAAAAGCTCAATATCCTTTGAAATCTTCAGCCATCACAGAACCTTGGTCTATTTTCGCGTCCGCCAGTGCGTTACGCACGGCTTCAACCATCGCCGGCGGGCCGCATATATAGTAAAGAGCCCCTGAAGAAGCGTATTTGCCTATCATATTTGCGTCTATCCTTCCACGTTCCCCGTTCCATCCCGGAGCGTCGCCGGTAATCGTATTTACAAGGCGGAAATTCCCGTTATCTTTTGCCATGTTCTCAAGATCCCTGCGATAGGCAATGCCGTCAGGCGTGCGGTTGGAGTAAAGCAGCGTTATTTTTGTGCCCGGCTTCCTGTCAGTCGCATATTTTATCATGCTTCTCAGAGGCGTTATGCCGACCCCACCTGAGATCATGACGGCGTCCCTCTTCTCGTCAAAAACAAAATTGCCGGAAGGTCCCTTGACCGTCATGGAATCGCCTTTCTTCAGAGCAGCAAATGCCTGCTTGAATCCGCTATCGGATATTTTTGTAGTGAACAGGAGGAAATCTTCCGTGGGCGATGAGGCTATCGATAAGGTCCGTATTCCTGCCCTCTTGTCGTCGCACGGCAGCCTTACCACGGCGAATTGGCCGGGCAGGAAGTCGAATCCGCGGGAAAATTTCACCGTTCGTATGCCTTCGGCTTCATCCCATGCATTCAGGACTTTCGCGGAATATTGCATGAAAAATAATGATTTTGCTCGTTTAAATCTTAACTTTCTTCTACCCGCGGGGCGAGTATGAAGGAAAGCTCAAGCTTCTCAGGCACGCTGAACGAGAGCTTCAGCGGGTATTCCGAAGAAAGGGAGAGCTTGGCCGTCTCGGAAAGCTTGCGTGCCTTGAGCATCTTCTTCATGTAGTCTATGGAATACCGCGCCCTGACAGGCTCGGCAACGCCCGTTATATTCAACGATTCGCCGGGCAGCATTTCCAGCCTTGTGGAAGACGAGTCGTTTTCCGAGTTCAGTATGAAAATATCCTTGCGGACCGTGAACACGACCGAATCGCCGACAAGTTCGGCGTCCTCGATTCCGCTGGAAAAGGCGTCCGAGTTGACGGTGAGACTGGCAGTAAAGCCCGATTCCAGCTTCGCAAGGTCGGGAGACTCTTCCTTTGAAACGTCTATGACCGGAAGCGTGAAATTCCTTCTTGACTTTCCGGCAAAACCAAGGTTTATTTTGTTCTCCTCGGCACTTATAGTCATCTTTTCGTCTTTCCATCGCCTGAGTATCTGCATCATGTTCGCGAGGTTGACGCCAAGGCTCGTCTCCTTGTCGCATTCATAGCTGTCAAACGCATTCTTGCTTATGAAAAAATTCACGACCGCGACGACCGCCCTGTCGGAAGCGACTATGCGCATTCCTTCGGGGGTGACGGAAAGCTCTGCTTCGTCTATGAGCTCGGAAACCGCGTCAAGGCTGTCCCTCAGAAGCTTCGCGTCGCTTATCTCGGCTTTGAACATGGTTATCGCCTATCGGCTTCCCGCCGCCTTTTTATAAAGCTCCATGTCAAGCTTCGACATGTCCTGTATTATCTCTGCCCTCAGTTCATAGCCTGATTCAAGGGGAAGCACGCGCGCAATGACCCGCACGGCGTCGCCTGCGTTGCCTTTATCGCTGTCCGTCACTATTTCCGCCTTGCTGAACCCGTCGTCAACGACTATCACGCCCTCGCCCCTGTCTATGACCCTGCCGAGTATCCTCACGCGGATGTCCTTTTCGGGGTTTATGTCTGAAATATTTTTAGAAACGGCGGCGGCTCTTTTGAACTGGAAAGGCTCCATACGTAAAAAACGCTGTGAAAATATATAAAGGAATATTTGCAAATTCTGCGCGAAACCTGAAAACCGTGCGGGTTTATCCGGGCCCTGTTAATCGATAACAGCAGCCCCGTTAATAACGGAACAGTTGCAATGAGGGCCGCTATGCATAAATAGCATTGTAAAACGTTCCAAAATCAACGTTATTTGCTAAAAGACCCGCCGCGATTTCATCGGCCATTGAAGGATGCTATCAAGCCGTCTATTTTGACTATAGGCAGGGCATCGGCGCCCTTTTCGCGCAGGGCGGCGACCACGTCAGGATGCTTTTTCATGGCTTCGGCATTGAATATGCTTATTTTCCGTATCACGGCGCCGGGATTTTCCGCTTTAGTCCTGATTATATACGAGTCCGTTTCTTCGGATGCCCGCGCCTCAAAAATTTCCACAAGCATTGAATAAACCGCAATTAAAAATTTTTATGCGCATCAAATATTATTATAACTGAAAAAATTGAAATCGGAGGCGCTTTTATTCCTCGTCTTCATCCTCGAAGTCTTCCTCGTCTTCATCCTCGTCTTCGTCAAAATCATCCTCTTCTTCGGCTATCATTTCCTCACCTCGCTTTAAGATTATTTAGTTAAGTGATACAACAAGTATTTAAGATTTATTCGGCGTTTTCCGGGAATAATGGGCCGGCAATGGGATCGCATATCCTGAGTCTTCATCCCATAAAAGCATTAAGGATGTGAATATATTATCTTCTAAAGCATCATTTAGTGATATAATGGCGTATGAAGAAATAATCCTGGTTCTGGCGCTTGCTGCGGCGCTTTTTGCGTTTCTCTATTACACAGAGAGGAAAAATTCCGGCGAACTTAGAGGCATGCTGGACGGCGAAAAGTTCAGGGGGCGGAGCCTCTCCGTGAAGTACGGGAAGATGAGCGAGCAGTTCTTCCCTTTCCTCGATTCGTATCCTTACGACAGGCAGAATTTCCGTTTTCTCGGCGCGCCGATAGACGGCGTCCAGTTTGAAAAGGACTCAATAGTATTCGTCGAGTTCAAGACCGCCGGCTCGCAGCTGTCGGAAAGGCAGAAGGAAATCAAGTGGCTGGTGAAGAACGGCAAGGTCGATTTCAGGGAAATCAGGATCGCATGATCATTTCTTCATGCAAGCTTCAACGAATCCGCAGAAAAGCGGCGACGGGTCTTCCAGCCGCGACTTGAATTCAGGATGCGCCTGAGTCGCGGCAAAGAACTTGTGCTTTGGAATTTCTATGAATTCCATCAGTTTTGTCCCTTCTTTTGTTTCATGAAAACCGGGGAAGGACAGCCCCTTTGCCTCCAGCTTTGCTATGTAAGAAGGATTGACTTCATATCTGTGCCTGTGCCTTTCCAGCACTACGGTATCGCCTTTGACGTTGCCTATCCGGAAATCGTCTTTTATCAAAGAAAGTTTCTTCATGTCCCTGCCGAGCCTTCCGGTTTTCCTGTACAGTTCAAGTATCATTGAAGGCTTCAGGGCTGCCGCATAGCTTCCAAGGCGCATGGTGCCTCCGTAATGGCGTTCCTGCAATATTTTCTTCTGCGATTCCAGGACTGCTATCACCGGGTCCTCGGTTTCCGGATCGACTTCCGTGGTATGCGCCTTCATTCCGCACACGTTCCTTGCGAATTCAACGACCGCGAGCTGCAGGCCGTAGCACAAACCAAGATAAGGAATATTATTCTCCCTTGCAAAGCGTATTGCATTTATCTTGCCTTCTATGCCCGAAGAGCCGAAGCCTCCGGGCACTATTATCCCGCTGTAATTCCTGAGAACTGCCGTATTGGCGACGTTTTCCAGCTTCTTTGAGTCCACCCAATGAATATTGATGCCGGCGCCGGCATATGCGCCTGCATGATCAAGGGACTGGTTCACCGATATGTACGAATCGGCAAGTTCGTAATTGCCTATGTCAACATACTTGCCTACTATAGCAACGTCTATTCTCTTTTTGGGATTCAATATCCTGTCTGTCAGTTTCTGCCATGCGGTCCAGTCGGGCTCCTTTCTCTTTTTGGCGCCCAATCTCTTCATCAGTTTTTCGCCAAGCTTCTCCTTCTCGAAGTTCAGGGGCACCTCGTATATGCTTTTTACATCAGGCGCTGAAATTATGTTTTCCGACACTATGTTGGCGTAAAGGCCTATCTTCCTTTTCCTTACGTCATCGATAGGAGCGATAGCCCGGCAAAGCACGAAATCAACGTCTATGCCGTTCTCGTTCAGCAGACGTATTGAATGCTGCGTCGGCTTGGATTTCATCTCGCCGATGTTCGGCGGCACGGGAACGTAGCTGACCAGCACGTTTGCGACGTTCTCCCGCCCCATCTCTATCTGCAGGCTTTTCGCCGCGAACAGGAACGGTATGTTCTCGTAGTCGCCGACCGTCCCGCCTATTTCCAGGACAACGAACTCAAACCCCTTTCCCGCATCAAGTATCCTTTTCTTTATCTCGTCTGGCACGTGCGGTATGAACTGCACGGTTTCGCCAAGATACTCGCCGTTCCTTTCCCTGTCGATTATCGTCTTGTATATCTGCCCTGTGGTTATGTTGTTTTTCTTCGGGATGTCCTGATTCAGGAAACGCTCGTAATTCCCAAGGTCCTGGTCTATCTCCCCGCCGTCCTCGGTGACCCAGACCTCGCCGTGCTCCGTGGGGCGGAGTGTGCCGGCGTCATAATTAATATAGGGGTCTATCTTTATGCATGTTACCGAGAAACCGTATTCCTTGAGAATTTTCGCGATGGAAGCGGTGGCAATGCCCTTCCCGACCCCGGAAATGACCCCGCCCGTCACAACAATAAGCTTCATCTGCGACACTATTCCATTGAATGAAAAACTATTAAAAACGATTCAGATTTCAAAGCAGTAAAGCCTGAACTTATTGGCTTAATTAAAAAGGAGTACGGCATCCACCGCTTAAAAATCAAATAATCTTTATCATGCCGAGGCAGCTGCACAGGGGGCATTTCAGGGTTTTGTATGCTTCGAGATGGACTTTCTTATACTTGGACTTTTTTGTCTTTTGCACCCTCTCACATCCATCGAGAAAAAACTCTATCGTTATATGGCGTCCCCAGTATTTAAAGAAACTCGCCGTTTTTGCGCCCGCTGCCGCGTTCGCATTAAAATATTGCCGTAGATTTATTATCATGGCAATCAACGCCGTGATATTTGACTACGACGGCGTCATAGCCGACTCGAAGGACATGATTTATGACATAGCAGACGGGTTTCTGCAGCTCCACGGCATACGCCTTGACAAAACAAAAATTCTCACCGGAAGCGCAAAGGAAACATTCAGGAACGCGGGGCTTGAAAGCCGGCTGCAGGAGTTCATGCCGTTCCTGAAGTCGGAAAGCATCAGGCGCTTCAGGGAAGTGGATGTTTTTCCCGGCATGCAGGCGGTGCTGGCAGAGTTGGA
This sequence comes from Candidatus Aenigmatarchaeota archaeon, assembly GCA_018304585.1. Classification (GTDB taxonomy): domain Archaea; phylum Aenigmatarchaeota; class Aenigmatarchaeia; order GW2011-AR5; family GW2011-AR5; genus JACQID01. The sequence goes on from JAGVVY010000014.1 coordinate 9,649, forward strand.
GCAGAACTATTCCATAGGCATAGTTTCCAACGGATTCAAAGACTTTATAGACAGGCATCTTTCCTTTCACGGAATGGCGGGCCGCATAAAAGCAGTCGTAGACGGCAGCGAAATCAGGGTGAAACCCGACCCGTATCAGATAATAAAATGCCTTTCGCTTCTTGGCGCGAGGCCCGACGAGTCGTGCTACATAGGCGACACGGACACCGATGTAATCGCCGCGCGCGCAGCCGGAATCGGGAAAGTGATAGCCGTATCTTACGGCTTCCACGGGGCAGAAAGGCTTAAGAACGCCGACGTGATAATTCACAGGCCGGAAAGCATAATAACTGCCTTGAAAGGATAATACTATGGACATAAAAATAATAGGCGCGGGCCCGGGAGGCCTTGTCACAGGATTGAAGCTTCTTGAGGCAGGGTTTCGGCCTACCATAATAGAGAAACAGAAGGGGATCGTGAGCACGCTCTGCGCAGAAGGCCTCAGCAAGGAAACGCTGTCCCGCGTGCCGTTCGGCCCGTGGGACTCCTACGCTGCCCATTCATTCAAGCACGCCACGTTCATATTTCCGTCCGGACAGAAAGCCTACGTCCAGAAGCCGTGCTACACCATGGACAGGACTTCCTGGTTCAGGGCCATGGCAAAGGCGTTCGAGGAAAAAGGCGGGAAGCTTGTGCTTGGCGAGAACATAGACGAAAAGAAATTCAGCGAGCTGAAGTATGACGTTCTCGTCGACGCCACCGGGCCGCTGTCGTGGATATCACGCAGGGTCGTGGGCAACACGATGAAGATAAAGCCGGGCGTCCAGTACAGGATGAAGATTGATTACGATTACGACGGTATGGAATTCTTTCTGGACAAACGATACAGCGACGAATACAGCTGGATATTCATGAAGGGCGAAACCGCCAACGTGGGCCTTCTTGGCAGCCTGAAGCAGCTTGACGCCTTTATCGCAGACAAGAAACTCAAAGGCACGATAATCAGGAAAGAAGCCTATAACATCCCTTTCTTCGGAACCAAGATGCAGGAAGGCAACGTGCTTCTCATGGGCGACGCCGCGGGCATAACCAATCCCCTCACGAAAGGCGGCATGGCCTGCTGCATATTCGCCGCCGAAGTTCTTGTGCAATGCGTGAAGGACGGAAAGGTCGGCGACTACGACAGGCGCCTGAAGGCGCATCCCGTGCTCGCCAAGGAATATGAAACCGCGCTGGAATATTTCATGCAGATGGACAACGCCGTGCTTGACAGGATAGGCGACATGGTGGACGGCGAAGACCTGACCCACATGTCCGCGGGCCTGAAGGCCAAGCTTCTCGCTTACGCGCTTCTTAACAGGCGGAAGATGACGACATTAATGAAAGCCGTCAGCTACTGCAACAAATACAGCTGGTAGCCCGATAAAAAAGCAATATAACGTTTCGCGCGATTCCTAATCATGAAGTTCGCCCATTTCTCCGACGTGCATCTTGGCTCATGGAGCTCGTCGCCTGAACTGCGGAACATGGCCGTCGCGGCGTTCGAGAAGGCGGTTGACATATCGCTCTCCGGGAAAACGGATTTCATAATCATTAGCGGCGACCTCTTTGACACCCCGATGCCCGCTTACGACACGCTCGCCGCGTCCGCACGGATTCTTAAAAAATGCCGCGATGCGGGCGTGCGGGTCTATGTCGTGCCGGGCTCGCATGACTATTCCCCCAGCGACAAGACTTTCATAACCGTTCTGGAAAACGCGGGCCTTTTGGTCAACGTCGCGAAGCCGGATGAAAATGAAACGTCAATAAGGCTGCGTTTCGTTGAAGACGCGAGCGGCGCGAAGATAACGGGCATCATGGGCAAGGCAGGAGCCCTGGAACGGGATTATTTCAGGCGGCTTGAAAGGGAAAGCCTTGAAAAGGAGGGCGGCTACAAGATATTCGTTTTCCATTCTGCCATAGAGGAATTCAGGCCGAAGCACCTGAAGGACATGGCGGCCGTGCCTCTGGGCATGCTGCCGAGAAACTTCAGTTACTACGCGGCAGGCCACGTGCACGTTCCGTCCGAAGAAGGGGGCGTCATATTTCCCGGCGTGCTTTTCCCCACCGAAGTTCCGGAGATGGAATCGTACGACTCGGCCATCCGAATCGTGGAGAACGGAAAAATCATGCGGGTTCCGGTAAAGCTTTTTGAAGTCGAAACCGTTTCCGTCAATGCCGGCGGAAAAAGCCCGTCCGACGTGGAAAAGGAAATAATCCTTTCAGCGCAGCGCCTTGAGCTCCACGGCAGGCTTTTGATAGTCAAGGCATCCGGCGTATTGGACGCCGGCAACCCGTCGGACATCAGCTTCTCCGCGATAAAAGAAGCCGGCATGCGCAAGGGCGCGTTCTCGGTCAGGAAGAATTTCACCGGCCTTTCTTCGCGCGATTACGGGCAGGACAAAGATTTGCCCTCGCTGTCCATTGAAGCGATAGAAGATAAGGTTGCCGAGGAGTTTTGCGTTACCAAGACTTTCCAGAAGGAAAAGGAAATGGCAAGGAACATAATGTACGCCCTCAACGACGAGAAGCAGGAAGGGGAAACGATCCATTCATTTGAAGAGAGGGTGAAGGAAAACGCGAAGAGAGTGCTTGGGCTATGAAGCTTCTGCATCTCAAGCTCAGGAATATACGCTCCTATAAGGACGGCGTAATAACCTTCCCGAAAGGCTCTCTGCTTCTGTCAGGCGATATAGGAGCGGGCAAATCGACAATACTTCTTGCGATGGAATACGCACTCTTCGGCATCCAGAAAGGGGCCAGCGCGCAGAGCATTCTTCGCCACGGCGAAAACAGCGGTAGCGTGGAGCTGGCTTTTGAGCTGGACGGCTCCGTAATAACCGTAGCGAGGACGATGCGAAAAGGCAGCGCGATAAAGCAGGACGAATGCTCCATATTCATTGACGGCAAAGAATACAAGTATACTCCAACCCAGTTGAAAGCAAAAATAATAGACCTCTTCGGATATCCGAAAGAAGCCGCGAGCAGGAACATACCGATATTCCGTTATACCGTTTATACCCCCCAGGAGCAGATGAAAGGCATAATGGCGGATCCCGATGCAAGGCTGGCCACGCTCAGGAAGATATTCGGCATAGAGAAATACGGCAATATCAGAAACAATTCCGCCCTGTTCATCAGGCACCTGAATTCCGAGTCCCGCGTTCTTGAGGAATCCTCCCGTTCATTGGAAGACAAAATGCTTGAGGCGGACAGGAGCGCGAAGGAAATGGAAAGCGCCGCGGCAAAAGCAGAAAAGAAGAAGCAGGAACTTAAATCCGCCACTGCCGAGCTTGAAGCCGAAGAGAAGGCCCTGGAAGAGATGCGCGGATGGGCCAACGAAATAATAGGCATGAAGCAGAAGACCACGTCCATGGAAGCCGAAGCCTCGAGGCTTGCGCTTATGAAAGCGGCGATGGTCAAGGACGCCGAAGCCTCGGCCCGGAAAGCGGAGGCGGCGTTTGAAGAGGCAAAAAAACTCACAGAATCCCTCCCAAACTGTATGCCTGCCGAAGAGATAGAAAGGCAGGAAGGAGACATCGCTGAAAAGAAGACTATGCTACTTTCAAGGAAGGCCGTAATCGAGGAAGCGGTAAGAAAGCTTTCGGGCGTCAGCAAAAGCGGCGCCTGCCCTTTCTGCCTGAGAAAAGCGGACCCTGAACATTTCATTTCCCAGATAAAAGAAAGGCAAAAAGACCTTGAAGCCATAGACAGCGAAATCATGCCTATCAATTCCCTGCAAAAGGAACTGTCTGAAGAAAAACAAAAATACAGAAGGAAAGAAATACTTGCCCAAAAAATCGCTTCCGTCAAAGAGACTGCAGCAGAACGCCGTAGCACTTCCCAGTCAAGGCTGGCCGAGGCGGCCGCTCTGGAAGAAAAGATAACCGAGCTTGGAAGGAGCATAGCGTTTTCCCGCGCCAAGATAGAAAGCGGCCGCAATTATGAAGAGGATTACAGGGCGCACAGCGCGAAGATAAAGGAGCTTCATGCATTGCGGCTTTCCGTTTCTTCCGACCTCTCCAAGTCCGAGCAGCAGGCTTCAATGCTGGCGGAGAAGCTTGATGCGCTCAATAAAGAATGCGAATCCATGAAGCTTATGAGATCAAGAGGCGCGAGAATAAAGCAAATATCTTCCTGGCTTGACACTGTGCTGATAAAGATGACCGAGGCGATAGAGCGCCATGTCATGAACGCCCTGCAGAAGGAGTTCAGCAGCATATTCCGGTATTGGTTCTCCCTGCTCATGCCCGAGGAGGCCCTGGCCGTGACGATAGACCAGTCTTTCTCGCCCGTCGTATCCCAGAACGGCCACGAGACGCCCTATGACGACCTGTCCGGCGGCGAGCGGACTGCCATCGCCCTTGCCTACAGGCTGAGCCTTAACAAGGTGATAAACATGATGATAGAAACCATCAGGACCAAGGGGCTACTGGTGCTTGACGAGCCCACCGAAGGCTTCAGCTCCGAGCAGCTGGACCGCGTCCGCGATGTCATAAACCAACTGGATCTGGAGCAGATAATAATGGTTTCCCACGAGCAGAAGATAGACACGTTCGTCGACAGCACGGTCAGGGTTTACAAGGAAAACCACGTTTCACGCATAGAAACGCCTTAATGAGCCTTGTTCTGCTTCTGCTTGCACGCGAAGCAGACGAAGCCCAGTGCCGTTTTGTCAACAAGCCTTATCTTGCCGCAGGACAGGCACTTTGATATCGAAAGGTTCATCATATTTATCTTACCGCCCTGGCGCTCATGGCCGGGCCGCGCTTCATCTCCCCCTTTATCCTCAGAAGCGAAGAACGGACGTATAGCTTTAGCTTTCTGGTGTCTCCGCCGCTCAGTTTCTGCTCCTCCAGCGTCACCATGTTGGGCTCCAACTGGTCCAGCATCCGGAGAAGCCCCACCCTTTTCTGCTCGTCCTCCTGCCTGTCAACATGCTCGCGGATTTTGTCGTATTCTTTCCGCAGACCGTATATCTCCCTTCTCCCGCTGAAGAAAAACCGTATCATCTCAAGCATACTAACATTTATGCCCCTCGGTATAAATAATTACGTGAGAGCTTGCAAAGGATAGGAGTCGACGAAGCCGGCAAAGGAGATTATTTCGGCTATCTTGTTATTGCTGCAGTTTGCGTAGATGATGAAAACGAGAAGCTTCTTCGCGATATGGGAGTAAAGGATTCAAAAAAACTTTCCGACTATGCTGTCAAAGAAATGGGTCCTAAGATAAAGAAATTGCCGTCAGAAACCGTAATGATTTCGCCTGAGAAATACAACAAAATATACCCGAAGTTTGGATCCTTGAACAGGCTTCTTGCATGGGGACATGCCCGCTCAATAGAGAACCTTATCGCGAAGACGGATTGCACGAACGTCGTCACGGACAGGTTTGCGGAAGAACGCGTTCTCGAGGAGCAGCTCATGGAACGCGGGAAAGCCGCGAACGTCGTCCAGAGAATAAACGGCGAAGCCGACATGGCCGTCGCCGCGGCGTCCGTGCTGGCGCGTTACGAGTTCCTGCGGACACTTAGGCTTCTTGGCAGGGAAGTGGGCATTGTCTTGCCGAAAGGCTCGACGCACGTTAAGGGCGCCGCACGCGAACTGATAAAAAAGCACGGCGAGGACGTCCTGCCGCTTGTCGCGAAGATGCATTTCAAGATAACGAAGGAGATCATAAAGCAATAAATGACAGCCCCGTGATATCTATATGGACGGAGAGAACAAACAGCAGTATTTTGAATCAAAAAAACGCAAGAAATACCGCGCCGTGTACAGGAAAAGACGCAAAAGATAGCTATTTCTGCCTTTGCGGCGGATATTATATATATGCCGGCAAAAGACTCGCTGAAAATCATGTATAGGGAGGGCGACTTTACAGTGATGGAAGCTGCAGGCAGGACCGCCGACAAGCTCATCCTGGAAAAAAGCGGCTCTATAGAAAGCGTGAAGGAAAAAGGAGGCAAGAAGATAATAAAAATCAGGACCAACGCGCTGGAAGATTTTGAAGCCGCCTGGAACAGATACTATGAAGGCGGCGCCCCCAAGTTGAGCCCGTACGACGAGTGCTGATCGCATGGTGCCAAGGATTTACGTCATACACGAGCATAGCGCCACGAAACTGCATTGGGACCTGCGACTGGAGAGAAGCGGCGCCCTCAAAAGCTGGGCTATAGCCAAGGAGCCCTCCCGGACGGAAAAAAGGCTGGCCGTCGAGACCACAGACCACGCGCTTGCGTATGCCGGCTTTGAAGGCGAGATAAAGGAAGGCTACGGAAAAGGCTCCGTCAAGATATGGGACTCCGGCACTTACGAGGAACAGGAATGGAAGCCCGGCAAGATAGTCGTGAAGATAAACGGCAGGAAACTGAACGGGGTCTACGTCCTCATCCGCCCCAAGACCTTTGAAATAGGCAACTGGCTCTTCTTCAGAAAGAAGGACGATTGACATCATATAAAGAATTGTATAGTGTTTCAGAAAACCAATATTGCAACCCATTGCGTTCCTGCAGATTGTTTAAACGAAGCAATACCGACGGCAGTAAAGCGGCAATTGCAAAATGCATGGTAGAAGATGCCAATAGACGCGGTCTTTCTCCTGTCTATTAAGTGCTTCCGAAAATCGCACCAAACACTTAAATATTCCCCTGCTATTAATAACATAGGATACGCGCCTTCCATTAATGAAGTAAGAGCCTTCATTTGGAAAAAGGCGCGGTGTCCTCTGCTTTTAAAGTTTGGTTTGAAACTGTAACAATGCAGCTCAATAAAATCTCGGACTTTGTCTGGGAATATCCCAAGCAGGGCAAAATGCGCGTTCCTGCCAGAATCTATGGAAGCAAAACAATTGTTGATGCCATAGACGAAGGCGTATACAACCAGATAGCCAACGTCGCCACGCTTCCCGGAATCGTCAATCATGCCATGTGCATGCCGGACGGGCATTTCGGCTACGGATTTCCTATAGGCGGCGTCGCTGCTTTTGACCTGAAGGAAGGCATAATTTCCCCCGGCGGAATCGGTTTTGACATTAATTGCGGCATGAGATTGGTCACTACTAATCTTGCCGCCAAGGAAGTGAAGCCGAAGATACGGGAGCTTGTTGACGCACTCTTCAGGCTCGTTCCTGCCGGTGTCGGCTCCTCGGGATTTGTAAAGCTTGACAAAGCGAAATTCCGAACCGTGACGGAGGAAGGCGCCCGCTGGGCCGTTAAAGAGGGCTACGGCTGGGAAGAGGACCTCAAGATGACCGAGGAGGAAGGCCGGATGGAAACCGATTCCTCAAAAGTCTCGGACAGGGCCATGAAACGCGGCTTGTCCCAGATCGGAACGCTCGGAAGCGGCAACCATTACCTGGAGATACAACGCGCATCCGAAATACACGACGAAGAGATGGCCAGGGCGTGCGGCATAACGGAAAAAGACCAGATCGTAATTATGTTTCATTGCCTGCCCGGCGATACCCCCATACTCACCGAATACGGATATACCGTGCCTATCATGCAACTTAAAGAAAAATGGCGCAATGCCAGCGTAAAATGCATGGACATAAATTCCCGCCGCCTTGAAGATACGAAAATAATAAAATTCTTTGAACTTGATGCGTGTAGCGGCGTATTTGAAATTAAGACTAAAACCGGCCGGACATTGACTGCTACTGCAGAGCATCCCGTGATGACCCCGGCAGGGATGAAATTAATGAAAGACGTGACGGCAAATGAGAAAATCGCCGTCATGCCATTCCGTGGCATCCCTTACGAAGAACCTTCTGATGAGATATTGATAAGCGAAGAGGATATAAGAAAAATTGAAAATAATGACAGAATAATCAATAACCTGAAGAAACGAGGCCTCTTGCCGCTTAGGGCAAGCTCCGACAAACTGCCTATACTGATAAAGCTTCTGGGATTTCTTACAGGCGACGGCTGGCTCGGAAAAGCTGGAAGCAGATGGTCTCTGAAATTTATTGGAACGCCGACAGACTTGGAAAAAATAAGGAATGACGTAGAGAAATTAGGGTACAAAGCCACGAAGCCTTATATTCAGGCCTGCTCAAGTTCCGTGAAATATACCGACGGAAGCGTGCGGACTATATCCAGCAATACGAATACTATAGTAGTCGGTTCGCTCGGCCTTCCCATACTGTTCCGGGCGCTCGGCGCTCCTTTCGGCAACAAATCCAATGTCGAATTTGACGTTCCTGCATGGCTGTTTAAGATGCCCCTATGGACGAAGAGGCTTTATTTGGCAGGTTATTTTGGCGCGGAAATGACAAAGCCGCTTATAAGGAAAAACGAAGAATACAGATTCGGGAATCCTTCTGTTTCCATGAACAAGAACTGCAAACTTGAAGCGAACGCATTATCTTTCCTTAATCAGATAAAAGACCTGCTAGATGAGTTCAGTATTGAAACGACCGGAATAACGAAGCATATCGGCGTGGAAACTAAAGCGGGAGAAACCACGGCAAAATTCAGGCTAAAACTGTCATCCAAAGAAGCTAATCTCATTGGTCTCTGGTCAAAGATAGGCTATGAATATTGCGAAATCCGGACAGTGTTGTCATGCTATGCATTGGAGTACTTGTCCCTTAAGGACATGCTCGTTTCCAGCAATTCGGCTTTGACAGGCAAAAATTCCAGCGCCATATCTGTTACCGCCTATAAGTATAGGCAAACGGAATATCCTACTTTTGAACAGTTCGTGGCAAGCCACAAGCTCGGCTCGTTTACACCCGTAATATGGGATCAAATAGAAAGCAAAAGGGAAGTGTCGAACTTCAACGAGAAAGTCTATGATTTCACGGTTGCCCACAGCGATCATAACTTTGTGGCAAATGGTTTTGTGACAGGAAACTGCGGCTCGCGCGGTTTTGGCCACCAGATTGGCACGGATTATCTTGAGAAGTTCCTTGAAGTCATGCCGAAGTACGGAATAGATGTTCTGGACAAGGAACTGGCATGCGCACCGTTCCAGAGCAAGGAAGGGCAGGACTATTTCTCCGCTATGAAGGCGGGTATAAACATGTCCTTCGCCAACCGCCAGGTTATTTTACACAGGATAAGGGAAGCCTTCTCCGGCGTCTTCAAGAAAAGCGCCGAAGAGCTTGAAATGCATCAGGTATACGACGTCGCGCACAACACCGCAAAGATAGAAGAGCATACCGTAGACGGAAAAACGAGGAAGCTACTCATACATAGAAAGGGCTCAACGCGCGCCTTCGGCCCAAACAGGGACGAAGTCCCTGTTAAATACAGGAAGCTTGGCCAGCCGGTGATAATCGGCGGCTCCATGGAAACTGGCCACGGCTCCGGAAGGACCATGTCTCGCGCAAGGGCGAAGCACCTCTGGCGCGGCGAGCAGCTCCTTAAAGACATGGAAAAACGCGGCATCTACGTCCGCTCCACGAGCATGCCCGGGGTCGCCGAAGAAGCCGGAGGCGCCTACAAGGACATAGACGAAGTCATTGAAAGCGTGCACAAGGCGGGCATCTCCACGAAAGTCGTGAAGCTTCTGCCGATGGGCAACGTCAAAGGATGATTTGAAGCAAATTCTCCCGCATAAACCCTTTATATAGTTTTTGTTACTTCTTAATAGCATCAATAATAGGTGAACAAATGGTAGTAACATATGATACTATAAGGCGCGTGGCAAGAGAACGAAGAATTCCGAAATTGCCCGTTCTCAAAGAATTTTATGTGCCTGCCGGTTATCCGGATGCCGGAAAATATATTGGCAACTCTTTTGAGATGGCGCGGCCGCCACATTCCGTAGAAGAATATCGCGGGCCGGACTCTCAGAATCCAGAAGAATTGGTTGCTGTCCACGTAACAGACGCATTCCCCGAAGGCGGCGTTATAAGAACCAGTTTTAGTCACGAACCTACCGCTTATTGGAGGGAAACAATACACTTCGCTTTGAACGGCCCTGTCGAATCCCACGAATTTGGTACATGGGAACGAAGGAGATATGCTGTTTTAATACCGCTTGATGGCCTCATAAAATCAGTAGGCACAAAAAGAATCTTAGGGCTTAAGCCGGAAGACACATACGTTCTCGGCGACGTGGAATTGCCCGAAGGCTCATTGGTTGTAGCTGGGAACATATTTAACATGCCTCGCAGTGCAGATGCCGGAAAGGCGATATTGGGAATTGAAAATTTTTCTCTCCCTACGTCAGAGGAATTTTCGGTTTCCAATCCCTTTGACTCTAAGCGGACTAGAGGAATAAGCCCATTCCGGGCAGGAGTCTATAACACCATAATGGGTATGGGCTACGACCCTATGCGTACCAATATAAACGGATGGGTCTATTACGACAATGATGGAAGGCAGTCGGGCCCGAAAAATCAAATAATACTGCCGGATAAGCTTGGATTGCCTGAAACGGCCCGCTGGGCGCACTCCATGAATTGGCCATACTATCTGGAGACCAGATCGGATGCATTGCACCGGTTCTGGTATGATGGACGCGACCCGGGCATCATAGAGAAAGCCATTGAAGAAACTGTGCCCGAAGAACACAGGGATTTCATATTAGCAAGATTCATGAAAATAGCAGAAAGATATAAATCATCCCATCATTGATCATGAAAAAATGGCGGGCTTTAGGAAGTTGATGGGAATTCAATCATCTTTTTCTGAGATCATGAAGATTTAATGTGCGGTTTTAAATACGTTTTCCTCCCGAATGACATATGGACATCCTTCAAGTGGTGAACAAAAGCCAAAATAGGCATTTAACGCCAAACACCTCGCTTTACAGATGGCAAGATCCGGAACATACGCTGGAAGAACGTGAAGGACGGTTCTATATAACGGGCAATCCGCACTCGAATGCAGAGATATTGGATGTATATGCAAACGATCCGGCCGCCCGGCAAACATCATCCCGTGCAAACAGCCTTCGTGTACTTGGTATAGGCGTTTCCGATTGCTCTGATCGTGAATATGCTTATCATGGATCATTGAATTTGGAAATTAATCTCGGCGATGTTCTGGATGCCGGAGGAAGAATTTATCCATATGCAGGAGCCGCCGCATCGAACGATTGGTATATCACAATACCTGAAGGCAAAACCATTCCGGCAAAAGCCAATGCCTGCGCGAGTCGCCTTTCCCAAAAACGAATTATGCCGGAAACGCTTGCAAGATTAGGTGTTGCATACAACAGGATTTCCAAGCCCCATCGCCCTTTGTACATAAACGTAAACGACTGGCCACATGAACCCGACGGGCTATTTGAAACTTTACGTAGGGAGAAAAGCGGGGACAGATTCTTTGTCACCGGAAAGATTGAATATGTCATAGGCGAACATCAATTAACGGTATCGTGCAGTACGACAGACGAAAGCTCGCCGGATGCAATTGCCGGTGCTATGCTGTTACGCATGATGATAAAGCATCCAGATATACACAAAATTGTCCTCCCTGATAATATGAAGTCCGTCGAATTTATAAAACTGCATCTCAAAGAGCTGGGGCTTCTCGAATACGGTTTCTACTCGTATTAATTGCCCGAAACTCATATCGTCCCGATGACATCGTCAAGGTCGGACGTTATGTCGTCCGTCTCCGCGCTGCCGATGTCTTCCTGCGCGGCATCCGCCTCGCTTATGATCTGCGCGGTCGTGTCGGGAGAATTCTCTGTCGCAATATCCGCCGGAATTTCAGGCTGACTGCTTGTGCATCCCGAAACCAGAAGGATTCCTGCCAGCAAAACGAACAGCATTTTCATTATTACACCATTATCCGGTTATTTCCACGGCTTCGGGCTCGCCTATCTCTTCCGGAAGCTCGTCTTCAGCATTGACTATCTGCGACTCCGTCACTTTTATCTCCTTGTACGATTCCATTATCGTCTTCGCTATCTCCGCCAATATGGCGTGCGCTTCCTTTGCCGCGGCATTGGCTTCCTTCAGCATTGCTGAGCTCTCGTCAATCAATTTCTTCAAGGCCGCCTTCTCTTCGTCGGTGACGTTGCCGTCTGTCAATGTAGCCTCCCTCGCGTCTCGGGCTTCGGCAATTTTCTTCCCCGATTCTTCGGCCTTTGCGCGCGCCTTTTCGACCGCAGCCGAGAACTCGCTTACCTTTGCGTCAAGGCCGGACGTGTCTATTCCCTGCCCGTCGGCGTAAGCCAATATGCGCTCCAGCCTGTTTTCGGCATGGGAGAGCCTCTTGATCGTGAAACCCGTTCCGGCGTGCGCCGCTTTTGCAATGTGCAATTTCAGTATGTCTTCGGCGATTCTCCAGGACGATTTTACCGCACCTGCCGCTTCTTTCAGCTGCGCCGCGGTTTCCGCGGATTCGGCCTGCGATTTTGCACTTTCAAGCGACGCAATCGCGGCGTCTATGCCCGCAATCGCCGCTTCGGCGCCGGCCGCGTCCATCGTTTCGCTTCCCTCTATCCGGGCTTTCGCCTTTTTCAGCGCCTCTATGCCCTTGTCGGCAGACCCTGTCACTATGATCTTGGCGCTATCGAAAGATTTTTGCATTACCTCTTTGCATTCCGCACCGTTGGATTCGCGGCATGCCGCTACCTGCGATTTTATGGCCCTGAGTTCAGCGGCCCTTTCCCCCACCCTGTCTCGGGCCGATGCAAGAAGCTGCTTCGCGATCCCGAACCTTTCAGCGGCCCCGGCGGCGGAACCTGCAGGAACAATGCGCGCCTTGAGTATTCTCTCTTTTGGAACGGCAGAGACCGTTATAGAATCTATCTTTTCGCGCAACGTTTCCTCGTTCATCTGTGAAAATTCCTTTATTCTCGCATCGCCTAACTTTGCAAGTTTATTCAGCCTTTCCTCGTCAAGATTGGATACGGCATCAAGGCGTTCCTTGGAAACGGAAGTTATTTTCCTGGCCGCCTGCTTTTCCAATGCGGCGATTTTCTCTATGCTTCTCTTTTCAAGGTTCTGGACCTTGTCAAGCGCCCGTTCATTAAGGCTATTGAGCCCCTCTTTCGCCTTTTCGTCCAGAGCATCAAGCTTTTCGTTGTGCAGGTTCTTTATCCTTTCTGCAACCGGCCTTGCAGACCTGTCATCCGCACCCTGCGCCATCACTGGATAGCTCAAGCTGATTATCAAAACCACTGCAAGAATCAGGGCAAAGAAAGGGCGAAACGTCATTTGGTAATAATGCACGGGATGGTATAAATAATTTTTCCGACTGTCGGCTTTGCCAGATAAGCCCCGAAGAAACCACAGGTTGCGTTCCATGCGAATGCAATCATGACGTCTTGTGCCGACTTACCGCTTTTTGGGCAGCTGACGGTCCAAAAACACTAAATAGTTGCCGTCAAATGATATTCCATGCTCCGCCTTTACAATGCCATGACGCAAAAGAAAGAGCCCGTGCCCGAGCGGGCGGGCATATACGTCTGCGGCATAACGCCCTACAACGTCGCGCATCTCGGACACGCTTCCCTGTACGTTTTCTACGACGTGCTGATAAGATACCTGCACTCCATCGGAAGACGAACATTATACGTCCAAAATGTGACCGACATAGACGATGACGTGCTGAAGAAGGCAAAAGAAACCGGAAAAGACTGGAGGCAGCTTGGCAACGAAAACACGCGCTACTTCCTGACGCAGATGGATGCCGTGGGCAATGAGAGGCCCGACATATATTGCAGAGCCACGGATCATGTTCCTGAGATGATTCGTATAATAGCCGATCTCATCGGAAAAAGCATGGCTTATGAAATCAATGGCCATGTTTATTTTTCAGTCTCTGGCTTCAGGGGATTTGGCAAGCTGAGCAAACTGAAGAAAAATGAAATGCTCGCCGTGGCAAACGAACGCGGCAACAATCCTGATGACAAGAACAAGAAGAATCCCATGGATTTCGTTCTGTGGCAGCGCTCCGCCGAAGGCGAGCCTTCATGGGACTCGCCGTGGTCAAAGGGCAGGCCGGGATGGCACATAGAATGCACGGCAATGGCCAGAAAATACCTGAAAAACGTGGCCATTCACGGCGGAGGAGGCGATCTTGCGTTTCCCCACCATGAATGCGAGATCGCGCAATGTCCGGCGGTATACCATGGCACGATATGGGCGCATCAGGCGATGGTATTCTACCAGGGCAGGAAGATGTCCAAGTCACTGGGAAATCTTGTCATGGTCGAAGATTTGCTGAAAAAATATTCCGTGAACGCCGTGCGGATGGCGATACTTCTGCACCATTACAGGGAAGAATGGGAGTTCTCCGAGGCTGAAATGCGCAAAGCCGCCGAACTTGGCAAAAAGCTAAACTCAATATGGGATATGCAGTCCGGAACAGCGCCGTTCGATAGCTCGTCTTACGAAAAAGATTTTTTTGCCCTTCTTGACGATGACATGCAGACAGGTGCGGCGCTTCAAGCCCTCCGCAAGCTCTCGGAAGCCGTGTCTTCAGGCAAGAATATTTCTTCAGCCAAAGCCTTCATGACAAGAGCTTTCAATATCCTTGGCATTAGGCCTGAATGGCAAGGCGATTTTTAACCTTTGAGTTGCATATTAGTTTATGCCCTACAAAATCCGCGAGGACGTCGCCACCGCGGACGTTGCGTTCGAGGCAGAAGGCGCCACGTTCGAGGAGATGTGCGTTTCCGCGGCCGAAGCCACTACGCGCATCATGGTAGACCCGCAAACGCTGAAAGAAAAGAAAACGAAATCCTTTGCCGTCAAAGGCGAAACTCCGGAAAAGCTGCTGTTCAATTTTCTCAACGAAATAATATACATAAAGGATGCCGAGCTTCTGCTGTTCAAGTCTTTCATTGTGAAGAAGCAGGGCGCCGCGCTCAAATGCAAGGCAAAAGGCGAAAAGCTGGATTTCGAGAAGCAAACCCACGGCGTGGACGTGAAGGCCGTCACCTACCATATGTTTGAAGTGAAGGAAGAACACGGGAAGTGGAAGGCATTCGTGATACTGGACATTTGAGGCGAAAAAAATGAAACTTTTGATAGCCTGCGACCGGAAGCATCATGTCCTTGCCATAAAGGACTCGCACATAGGGAAGATAAGGAACGAAGCGCCTGATTTGGAAATCGTTGTGGCGGAGACTGCAGATGCCGCGAAAAAAGAGCTTCATGACGCAGACATACTGCTCACTAATCCGTACATTTATCCCGGCACAAGCGCCGCCAGGAAACTGAAATGGGTTCATGCCACCTCTGCCGGAGTGGAAAGGTTCCCTCCCGACGATTTCAGGGGCATAATACTGACGAATTCATCCGGCATCCACGCCCTGCCCATGGCCGAATACGCCGCGGCCGTCATGCTTGCGTTTGAGAAGGCGCTCATCCCGCTCTCAAGAAGCCAGAAGCGCCGGGAATGGAACCGCGGCCATCATACATCGGAACTGCGCGGCAAGACCGCCGGGATACTGGGCCTCGGCAGGATTGGCACGGAAATAGCAAGGACGTGCAGGGCTCTGGGAATGAAAGTAATCGGGGTAACGCGCGACAACGGCAGAACGTCGGAGTTCGCCGATGCGCTCAAAGGCCATATTGACGACGTTCTCAAGGATTCCGATTACGTCATTTCGGTCCTGCCGGCCACCAAAGAAACGCGTCATATGCTGAACGAAGCCGCCTTCTCGAAAATGAAGAAGACTGCAAGGCTTATCAGCATGGGCCGCGGCACGGTGGTCGACGAAGCTGCGCTCGTCAAGGCCTTGAAGGCCGGCGTGATAGCCGGGGCGGCGCTTGACGTCTTTGAAAAGGAGCCCCTGCCGAAGGAAAGCCCGCTCTGGGAAATGGAGAACGTCATAATCACGCCGCACAACTCGTCCTGGTCCGAGAAGTACATGGACAGGATGACCGACTTGTTCATAGAAAATTTGCGCGCGTTCCTTGCCGGAAAGAAGATGCCAAACGAAGTGGATTTGCAAAGAGGATATTGAGAATAATAAGGCTCCGTTTCATTTATCATGATGGAAATTGAATATGGGAAAGGGCATATCTCCATTTCAAGAGAATTATCGTCCTTGGACAAATTCGTCATCGATTTTACCAATGCCCTTGATGCGGCATCGATAAAGTACGTAATAGTCAGCGGGTACGTTTCAATACTTTTTGGGAGGACGAGAGGAACCGAAGATGTCGATATACTCGTAGAAAAACCGGAACCGTCTTCTTTTTATGCTCTCTGTGAAAGAAATCCAAGATTCTGGATTATAAACACCGCCTCCGAAAAAGAGGCTTATGATATGCTGATTGAGGGATATGGAGTAAGGTTTGCCGAAAAAGGAAAAGCCATACCCAACATGGAAGTTAAGATCGGGGAGATGCCGCTTGAAAGAATTTCTGCCGCAATAAACGGATTCAAGCTCTTCATATCGCCCATAGAAATTCAGATAGCGTACAAGTTCTATCTG